>JACDAU010000099.1 GCA_013695265.1 Chloroflexia bacterium | reverse complement strand
TATATGGGGCACGTGCCGGCGCGAGAGATCCCGGGCGCTATCGGGATACAACTAGGCTGGGTCGTCGTGCTCTTCGCCATAGCGTGGATGCTGTGGCAGAGGGGATTACGCCGCGTCGTGATCCAGGGGGGATAGGGTGAGATCGCTAGGGATCGCTGCGAGCCTGTGGATGGCGGGGTTGCGCAGCGGAATGGAGTACCGGGCCGATTTCGTGCTGGAGACGCTGTTCGGCCTCATCCGGGAGGCGACCGGGTTTGCCTTGATCTGGGTCATACTCGCCCGCTTCGAGAACCTCGCGGGGTGGACGCTCGGCGAGGTGGCCTTCCTGTACGGGCTACGCGTCACGACGCACGGGCTCGTCGGCCTGGCGACCGGCAACATCTGGCGACTGGAATACAGTGTGCGCGAGGGGGAGTTCGACCGCTACCTGGTGCGCCCGGCGCCGCCACTGCTGCAACTCCTCACGGAGCGCGTGCCGCTGTCCGCCTTCGGCGAGCTGTTGGGCGGCCCCGCGCTCTTTCTGGCGGCCAACAGCCTGGTGGACGTGGCATGGACGCCGTGGGCGATGCTCTACCTGCTGCTCGCCCTTGTCGGCGGCGCGCTGCTCGAGCTCGGAATCCGCGTGCTGATCGTGTCCTTCGCTTTCCGCGCGCTCAGGGTCAACGGGCTCATGGCAATTATGGACGACATCTTCAGCGACTTCGGCACTTATCCGTTGAGCATCTTTGGCCCCACCCTTCAGTTCCTCTTGACGTTCGGGATACCGGTGGCCTTCATGGCGTACTTCCCGGCAGTAGTGCTGCTCGGGCGAACGTCGGAGCTCCGCATCCCTTCGGTCTTCGCGTACGGCGCGCCGCTGGCGGGCGTATTCTGGATAGCGCTCGCCCTCCACGTGTTCCATCGCGAACTCCGCCACTACAAGAGCGCGGGACACTGAGCGGTGTGAAGAGCAGAGGCGGCTAATGAGACGCTTCACTACGCGGTGCTTCGTACCATGGGGGACGACAGTGCTCGCAAAGCAACTCAAGCCCAAACGACGCTAGAGGAGTGCACATGGGTGATACCGATAATGTGGACGTACAAAGTCAACTTGCTCTACCCGCCCGAATGATGACGTGGCTGGAGCGCATCGAGCGGCCAACTGGTTCCCGTGGGCCGGTCTTGCCCGACGGCGCGGAGGCGGCGAGACTGCTGGAGCGCCTGGGCGTCGACCCGGCTGACCGGGCCGGGACACTGGCCGCGCGGCCCGACCCGATCTCACATCCGGCGCTGTGGTGGGTGCTCGACCGCGCCTACCACGACCTGCTCGCAAACATGTGCCGCGGATAGCCGATGGAGGGGTTCCCGGGGTGGCCGGGGCTGCCGGAAGGCACCGGGGCGCTGGGCCGGCACCCGTACGTCTGGGTGTTCCTCGACCTTATCCTGCTGGAACCCATTATGCCCAGAAAGGTATTCATCGGCAACACGCCGAAGAACGGCTACCAGACCATCGCCTATGTCGGCTGGGAGACTGTAGAGAGTAACGACTTTGATGCCTATATTACTCAGGAGTTGGAGGAGCTGGATGTTGAGATCTACAAGAGAGATCCCCAGGCCGCAACAGCATATGCAGGCTCAGCAACAGTTGGCGAGGTAGACATTCTTGTTGGGGCAAAGAGTGAGATTATAGAAGCGCACATTCCTAGTGGAGGCTTTACTCCATCCTGTGCCTACAAAGCAGAGAGCAGGGGGTCGCGCGACCAGGCCCGGCGCGCGAAAGTGCTGGCCAGGGCGCCTGTCCCGTGCCGACGAGTGCCGACGAGTGCGGGCTGATGCTGCCTCGTTAGGTCACGGTTAGGTCACGTCGGCGTGCCGCCGACTGAGGAGTGCTCAGCCGCCCGCGGTGGTACCTACGGCGCGCATTCTGTGACGCCGCCGTGGCCTGACGGGCAGCGCGATATCCGTCGATATGGGCGTCTCCACAGAAGAAGGGAGTGAGATGAAGCTACGATGAAAGCGTCGGACCTTCCCCGTGCAGTGGAGGCGGCTGTGGCGACGGCCTCCGCGGCCGGTCTGCGTATTGATGATGCCACTGTCATCCACGACTCGGACCGGATCGCTGTGCGCCTGTTGCCTAGCGACGTTCTTGCCCGAGTGGCGTATGAAGTGCACCAGGCAGGCACCGAATTCGAAGTTGAGGTCGCTCGGCGCCTGGCTGAGACCGGTAGCCCGGTGGGCATCCTCGATCCCCGGGTGGAGCCTCGTGTCCATCTGCGTGACGGCTTCGCCGTCACGCTTTGGTCCTACTACGAATCCCTGCCTTCCGGAATCGCTCCGCCGGTGTATGCGCAGGCGCTGCTGCGGTTGCACGCCGGCATGAGGCAGGTCGAGATCGTGGCCCCGCACTTCACCGATCGAGTTGCGGGGGCGCGGTTGTTGCTCGGCGACCGCGTCCGCACACCAGAGCTTCGTGACGCGGATCGTGAGCTTCTCAGCAAGACGATAGAGAGTCTGACGCCCTCCATTACCAACCGCGGGGCTGACGAGCAGCTGTTGCATGGCGAGCCGCATCCGGGCAACGTGCTCCACACGCAGATGGGACCGTTGTTCGTAGACCTCGGGACGTGTTGTCGCGGACCCGTCGAGTTCGACATCGCCCATGCGCCCGAGGGAATCAGCGAGCACTACCCGGCGGCCAATGAGGACCTACTGATGGAATGCCGGATCCTCATGCTCGCCATGATCACAACGTGGCGCTGGGACCGAAACGACCAACTCCCGAATGGGCGTCAGCTCGCCACGGAGTGGCTCAGCCAGATGCGAACTGCACTCGATCGCTACGGACTCGATGCTTCTCCCTGATCGTCGGCTTCGGCCAGGGATCGAGGGGTGGGGGCTCGTCCATACTCTCAGAACTCCTCGATGTAACCGGCGGCGACTGACTCGGGCGGGTTGGTGTAGCGCTGGATGTAGCGCTGCGAGCGGTGCCCCAACCGGCGTTCCAGCTCGTAGGCGTCGGCCCCGGTGACCTTCGCCAAGTGGAAGGCGAAGGAGTGGCGCAGGTCGTGCGGCCGCAGCGGCGAGACATGCCGCGCAGGGTCGGCCAGCTCCGCGTCGTGCCAGCGGCCGATCTGCTCGAGGATCAGGTTCACGGCGCGAACGGAGAGCCTCCCATCCGATGACCTGGTCGGCACACCGGCGGCGCTTAGAAACAGCGCGTTCGCCTCGGGTCCCGCATCCCTCGCCCGCTCGCGCTCGATGTAGTCCGCGAGGGCGTCCCGGGCGTCCGCGGAGAGGAACACCGTCCGCTCCGTGCTTCCCTTTCCCTTCACCCTCGCGATGCTGGCCCGCCTGGCCTTCCTCAGCATCGAGGAGGCGTTCGGTACTACCTGATCGAGGTCGAGCCTCACCAGCTCCTCGCGCCTGAGCCCGGTCGAGAGTAGGACGTACACGATCGCACGGTCGCGCACGGGCCGTCCCCGCTCCCGCACCGGAGTGGAC
>JACDAU010000097.1 GCA_013695265.1 Chloroflexia bacterium | reverse complement strand
CAAAAAAGAGCACCAACTCAATGCTCGAAGGTGATCATCTTGCGTGCCCACGGGTCGTCGGCAATGATCGCGGGCAGGTTCAGCCCAGCAGATACCGTAAGCAGCATCCCGTACGCCATGAACATCTGAACCTCCCCGTCGGAGCCGCCGGAGACCTTCTGTACGAAGCTATGCACCTGCTGCATACGGCGTCGGGAGACCTCAAGCACCTCCGGGTCCGCACTTGCCGCGAAGGATTGCAAGAGCACGAGCAACTCCTCGCGCCGCCCCATCAGCTCGACGAAGGACTTCCCGATCGTTTCGATGATCTCGTGGGAGGTCGCGCCCGGCCGCTGCAGAGCCGTTTCTGACGCCGCCTCGAACTGCGCGTCGATCCGGTCGCACACCCGCTCCGCAGTGGCCAGGAAGAGCTCCTTCTTCGTGCCGAAGATCTTGAAGATGTACGGCTGCGAGATGCCCGCGCGCTCGGCGATTGCCTCAGTGGACGCCCCGTGTAGGCCGAACGCGGCGAACTCGTGAACGGCGGCGTCAATCACGCTCTCGCGCCGCTCCTCCGCGGTCATTCTCTCCGGCCTGAATTGCACATCACTCTTCATAGTTAGTGAGTGTACACTAGCTGACTATCGAAGTCAATAGTCTGTCGCTGCGAGCAGCGTGATCTATGGTCTGATACGCAACCCGCTGGACCGAGGATGCATGTCATCCCGAACGCAGTGAGGGATCCGTAACCGGGACCACGGATTCCTCGCAGGCTCGGAATGACAGATGCGCTACTATTCAGCCGGAGTTAATATGACGCCTCGTGCTGCGGTTCGGCTCTCGCTCAGCGGCGCGCGAGCAAGCGCTCCATGAAGCGGTCGAACGAGAGGCTGAGTCCCTGTGCCTGGATGGGGTCGGGCTCGCCGGTGGCCTCGGCCATCTCCATGCGCCATGTGTGAAGCATTCCCATCAGCTCGGCGAGCTTGTCTGAGGCATCGTCGGCGATGTCGTGCTCTTCGTCGGGGTCGGCGCGCAGATCGAAGAGCAGCGGGGCGGGGTCGCGCGGCCTGCCGTAGAAGTCGGGCAACGGTGCGCCGGTCGAGTCCTCCGTGAACGGGAGCACGAGCTTGTGCTCCAGCGTACGCAGCGCGAGCGAGGCCTGGCGCGTCGACTCGGCGGAGACCACGTATGGCCGGGTCTCTGCGGTTTTCCCGTCCAGCAGCGGGAGCAGGCTCGTGCCGGTGAGTGGGTATGGCGGAGCTGGAAGGTCCGCGACCGCCGTGAGGGTGGGGAAGATGTCCTCGGTCGACACGAGGGCGCCACATCGTCCCGGCCCGCGTCCTGGCAGCCGCATAAGCATGGCGATGCGCGTGACGGCGTCGTACAGCCCGTGGTGGTCGAAGTGAAAGCCGCCCTCGCCGAAGCACTCCCCGTGGTCCGACAGAACCAGGAGCACCGAATCGTCCCACGCGCCGCGTTGCTTGAGCGCGCGCACGATGCGGCCCACCTGCGCGTCTGCCTGGGCGATCTCGCCATCGTACTGCGCGACCAGGTACGCGTAGTCCTCGGGGTGCGCCAGCTTCATGTCGTTGACGAACGACTCGTAGTAGTCGGGCTGGAGCTTGCGGACCTCGGCCATGTCGTATGGGGCGCTGCCTGGTTCATAGAAGCGCGTGTCGTTCGGTGGCTGCGGCCCGTACGGGGTATGGGGGCTCCACAAATGGAGAAACAGGAAGAGTGGGGCGTCGGTGTATTCCTCGATGTAGTCGAGCGCACGATCTGTTAGCCGCGCATCCTGGTCGCCAAACGGGCGATACAGGTAGCCCGAGTAGTGGTCATAACCGCGCGCGAACCAGCTCCCCCGGCCCTCGCCCTGCACCACGAGGTTGTCGATTCCCACGGTGACGTAGCCGCGTTCGCGCGCGAGTTCTGGCAGCGTTTGCACGTGCTCGGCAAGTCGCCGTTGCCCGATGTGGGACACGATGCCGGTCCGGTACGGGTGCAGCCCTGTGAGCAGCGTCGTGAAGGACGGCATCGTGGGGATGCCTGCGGCGAACGCAGCGTCGAACACGACCGACTCCTGTCCTAGCGCGTCCATCTCCGGCGAGGTGTTCAGGTGGTAGCCGTAGCAGCCGAGGTGATCCGCCCGCAGGCTGTCGAGCGCGACGATGATGATATTCGGCCGGGTGTTGTTGTTGGTCACGGGCACTCCGTGCGCTGCTTGCGGCGTGAGTGGCTAACCACGGCCACCGCCTGGGGTTGCGAATCCTCGCGCCGAGTCGTCGAGCACCAGGACCCAGTCGTTGCCCGTGCCGCTGGAGGGCGGGGTGAACTCCTGCTCGCCACCGGCGCCCGTTGGCTCGATTCGGCGCGAGGTCCCGTCGCGCGGGTCGTACCAGTAAGCGGTTACGGACTCCCCGGAGAGCCGGGACATGTCCACGCGCACTGGCCTGCCGAGCGGGGTGTATACCAGCGCGTAGCTGCCGTCCTCGCCGCGCGTTGCCCGGACGTGTTCCCCGCCCGAACCTGCGCCGGAGACCAGCAGCGACTGGTCGGGCACGCGGTTCAGGAAGGGACGGGACTCGAGCAACCGGCGGGCGTACTGCATCTGCGCCGAGCCCGGTAGCTGCATCGCTTCCTGCCAGGGACGCCGCACGCCGAAGCGATCTTCCTGGCCGGGCACCCAGAACTGGAACACGCCGTTCGCGCCGTAGGTGTGTCCGTGTGCCCCGGCGAAGAGCGCCCAGTATGCGAGCTTGCGGGCGTCGTAGGCGTCGAAGTACGCCCCCTCCGGCCCCTCGCGCACGGGATGATCCTCGTAGCACGGCTCCCCGTCCATGCATGGCTTCGTGGGAGTGCGGGCGTAGTCGGCGGCGACGCGGTTGTAGTTGTCGATGTTCTGTGCGCCGTGCCCGGACTGTTGCATATTGAAATCGAGCCACGGATCCTCGTGGAAGAAGTTGGCGGACGAGGCCTCGCCCTGCGGGTGAAACGTCATCAGATGCGCGCCGCCGTCGCCGCGATCCAGTCCCTCCGCGACTGCGCGCCACGTTGCATAGTGGCGTGCCTCCGTCGGGTCGCGGTCCCCGCCAACCACCCAGATCACCGGACTGCCCCGGTAGCGGTTGCCGAGGTACTCGCCGTAGCGTCGCGCGCGTTCGGGATCGAACACCACCGGCCCGGCGCCCCACAGCAACGGCCCCACTTTGTCGCCCCACGTGGGCAGGAGCGCGATGTACATTCCGAGCTGCCCGGCCTTGTCCACCACGTAGTCCACGTGGCGGAAGTACGCATCGTTCGGCTTCGCCGGATCAAGGTCGTGAAACGGCGTCTCACCGTACGCGTTGCCCACC
>JACDAU010000084.1 GCA_013695265.1 Chloroflexia bacterium | reverse complement strand
ACGTGCAGGTCCAGGTCGCTGTGCGGGTCCGGCGTACCGCGCGCGTGGCTGCCCGTCACGAGCATGGCGAGCGCGTTGGGCTCCTCGGCCCGCAGCCTCTCGACCCACGCCTGCAGGAACGCATCATCAACCATAAGGGGTGCCCTACCTTGTCTGCAACTCGACTCACCGCGCATTATACTGGTCGTATGAGTATCGAGATGCTGCCCGGCCTTGCGGAAGAGGAGACGGTGGACCCCGACGAGCCGCTGGCGGCGCGCATGCGGCCCCGCACGCTCGACGAGATCCTCGGACAGGACCACATCCTCGCGCCGGGGCGGGCGCTGCGCGTCGCGCTCGAACGCGACCGGCTCCCCTCGATGATCTTGTGGGGACCGCCGGGCAGTGGGAAAACCACGCTTGCCCGTGTGATCGCCCGGAGCATCCGGTCCTCGTTCGTTAGCCTGAGCGCCGTTTCTGCGGGGGTGGCCGACCTGCGCCGGTCCGTTGAGGACGCGCGGAAGCTGCGCGCGGCGACCGGCAGGCGCACCGTGCTGTTCATCGACGAGATCCACCGCTTCAATAAGGCGCAGCAGGACGCCATCCTGCCGCACGTGGAGACAGGGACGGTCACGCTGATCGGGGCGACGACGGAGAACCCGAGCTTCGAGGTGAACGCGGCGCTGCTCTCCCGCTGCCGGGTCTACGTGCTGCGCGCCCTCGCGGATGAGCAGCTTGTGGCGTTACTGCAGCGGGCGCTTTCCGACGTCGAGCGTGGGCTTGGCGGGCGTCGAGACCCGGTTCGGGCGGAGGACGAGGTGTTGCAACGGCTGGCGGCGTACGCGAACGGCGATGCGCGGATCGCGCTCACCGCGCTGGAGCTGGCGTCAGACTCGGCGCTCGACGGACAGATAACGCTGGAATTGCTCGCGGACGTGTTGCAGCACCGGAGCTTGCTGTACGACAAGGACGGCGAGGAGCACTACAACATCATCAGCGCGCTGCACAAGTCCGTCCGCGATTCCGACCCGGATGGCTCGTTGTACTGGCTTGGCCGGATGATTGAGGCGGGTGACGATCCGCTGTACATCGCGCGGCGGCTGGTGCGGATGGCCACGGAGGACATCGGCATGGCGGACCCACAGGCACTCGTGGTGGCGATGGCCGCGCAGCAGGCGGTCCACTTTCTGGGGATGCCGGAAGGCAACCTCGCGCTCGCGCAAGTCGCCGTCTACCTCGCGCTCGCGCCGAAGAGCAATGCGCTGTACAGGGCATATGGTGCGGTGCGCGAGGACGTCCAGAATACCCGCAACGACCCCGTGCCCCTGCACCTGCGCAACGCGGTGACGGGCTTGATGACCAGCCTCGGCTACGGCAAAGACTACCAGTACGCGCACGACTACGCGGACGCGAAGGTCGAGCAGGAGCACCTGCCGGAGAGCTTGCGTGGCCGCACCTACTGGGCGCCGTAGCGTTCGGCGGAGCCAGTCCCGACGCCGAGGCGCAAGGGCAGCACGTGCCGACGGGCCGTCCCGTTCCAGAGCGCGGGCGGTGTCATCGTCGGCGCAGCATCCGGTCATAATCCGCGTGTGAGCCGATCCAGAACCATACCGCATCACCGTCCCGCCGGGAGCAGAGTGCCCGGTAACGGAGACTGATGCGGACGGAGTAGATGGTTGGGTCGCTCGGAACTACGCGCTTGAACTGGAGACTGGGGTGATATGGGTCGCGCTCGAACTCGCCGAATGCCGCCCGCGCTTGGCGGCGGATGGGTGCGGGAAGCGCTGCCAGCAATGCGCGGAAGCTTCGGGTCGTTCGAGATCTCACAAGGAGCTGGTTAGGTCTCGCGTCTCGTGCTTGTCATCCTCAGATCGCGCTTCGGCTGCCAGGCGTTCCAGTAGCCGCTGGGACTCCGGGGAGCGGACGAGCGAATCCCACTCGCGCTCGTCGAGTCGAAGTTGCAGCTCCCGCGCGATCGCGTCCTGCTCGTGCGGTGGCAGTCGCTCGATCTCCGATACGACGCGGCGTAGCGTTTCGGTCAACGTGTTCCTCCGTCCCTCGTGCGTGGTCACTCTCTATGGCGGTATTATAGCTACTGGCGCTGCTGCCGTTCGGTTCACAACCGCGCC
>JACDAU010000451.1 GCA_013695265.1 Chloroflexia bacterium | reverse complement strand
ACAAATCGGGTTCCTCCTGTACGTAGCGATGGGCCAGTATAACTAGCGCCAACTACTATATGCAAACGTTCGCGACCGAAAGGCTGGCCGTCGAAGCTGAGAAGAAACGCACATGTGTGTTGGAGCGTCGCCGGGGCACGGGGACCCCGCACGTCCGGAAAGTCAGCCACCTGCCCCTGTATGGCATCCCGAACGAAGTGAAGGATCCGTGAACTTTGGCTACGGATTCCTCACAAGCTCGGAAGGACAAGACCACGCCAGCTCAGCCGGGGTTCGTATGATATGCAACCACGGCTTCAGTGGTTCGCGGACAACAGGGCGCGCAGTTGCTGCGCCCCGCCATCCCACCGTTGTCCTACTGGACAGCCCGAGGCATCCGTCCGAGCATCCAGTGCATCGTGGCGGTGACGCCGCCGTAGACGAGGTGGGCGGCGATTTCCGCACCCTGCCCGCGCTTCTGGTCCTCGCCAGGGGAAGGGTACAGGCCGGCGAGAGGCGCCCACCCGCCGAAACCAATCGCCCACAGCGACAGGCCGAGCACAACGCCCGCGGGGATGAACGCCTTCTCCTGCTTGAGTTGCCGCTGCAGGAGCGCGTACACGACACCCGCCACGATGCCGTAGATGAAGTGATTCGTGATCCAACTGGCTTCGGAGACGGCATCGGGGATGTTGTCGTCCAGGCCGACTTTTCGCTCCGCCTGCTCGAAGATCTGCTTGTGCGGTATCTCGCCAGGGAACATCCCAGCGTTTTTTGCGAAGGCGAGCACTTCGCTCATCAATGTGGCGCCAACCGCCCCGGAGATCGCCCCGCGCGCTGCGTCGTGCATCATCTGCTTTTCTCCTCGTAGCGCCTGGGGCGGGCGTGTTGGGCCTGAAGCGTTCGGTCGTTGTATCGTCATCATGTTGCAACCCTTGTGCCATCCGTAGCGCAACGTGGTTGCGACCGGCCATGCGCTCCCGTTAGCATACGCAGCATGAGGCGGAAACGGGCGCTGCGAGACCTGGAGCCAGAGGAGCGGGTACTGCTGGTCGCGCGGCGGCATCCACTCTCGCTGCTGCGCACCCTCCTGCCGCCCCTTCTGTTGCTGGTCGTCCTTGCCCTCGTCGCGGCGATCCTGCGGACGCTGGGGCTTTCCGCGCTCGGGCCGGTGATCGGCGGGCTGTTCGCGCTCGGCCTCCCGTGGCTGGTCTGGACGTGGGCGGACTGGCGGGCGGACTTCCTCGCGCTGACGACGCGCCGCGTGCTCTGGGTGCAGCGCACACCCTTTCTGCGCGAGCACCGGTGGGAGGCGCCCCTGAGCAGCATCCAGAACGTCGCGGCGATCAGCGGCGGGCCGGTGGAGCACCTGCTGCGGTGTGCCGACCTCGTGCTCGACACCACAAGTCGCGGCGTGGTGCGGTTGCACTCGCTGCGTCGTGCCGCCGTAGTTGCCGGGGCGATCGTGGACGCGCAGGGCTACGCGGAGCGGAGCACGACGCGCCTCCGTCGGCTGCGGACGGAGCTGGGGTTAAGCCCGGAGCATATGGCCACGCCCCCCGAGCGCCTGGGTGTTCGGGTATGGCGGCGGCATCTCTGGCTCTTGGCGAAGAGCATCCTGCCGCCCATCATGGTGTTGACCGTCGCCGGACTCCTCGCCGCCCTGCTCGACCTGCGGATCATCATGCTCGTGGCCGGCACGGTGGCGCTGTTGTGGGGGATATGGGTCGTGGACGACTGGCGCAACGATGAGATCGTCGCCACCGCCGACCGCATCCTGCAAACGAGCCGTCGGCCGCTGACGCTCCACGAGGAGACTTGGCAGGCCCAGCTCGATAAGGTGCAGGACATCAGCTACGCCATCCCCAACCCGCTCGCGCACTTACTCGACTACGGCACCGTGACCGTCAAGACCGCGGGTGACGGAGTCGACTTTGAGATGGACGGGCTCCCGAACCCGCGCGCAATCAGCGCGGAGCTGAACCACCGACTGCAGATCCGTCGTGGACACAGGGAGCGCGCGCTGCTGCGCGAGGTCGAGGAAACCGTACACGCCGTATTGCAGGCGCGGGGCCTGTAAGCGGCGTCGCCCAGGTATCAGGCATTAAGTGTTACACCAACTGCGGCTGAATGGCAGTGCATCTGTCATTCCGAGCCCGCGAGGAATCCGTGGTCCCGGTTACGGATCCCTCACGGAGTTCGGGATGACATGCAGTACAGCAGTGAGCATCAAGGATGAGCCGGGTAGGGGCAGGTCTCCGTGCCTGCCCGCGGGCCGCAGCCTGCCATTCTGGAGGTTCAGTCTTCTTGCTCACCATTGTAGGCTTCAAACGCATTGCGTATCAGGCGTCGTAGCGGCAGTTTGTTGAGAACGGTAAGTGCCGGACAATCAAGCAGGAGAAGGGTGCCAACACAGGGGCCGGCAGTAAGATTGAGCCATGTCA
>JACDAU010000059.1 GCA_013695265.1 Chloroflexia bacterium | reverse complement strand
AGCCGAGCCTGCGCCGCAGCGCGCGCTTCTCGCCGGCGTGGGTGACATCGAATCCCAACAGCCGCACGCTGCCCCTGCCCGGCCGCAGGATCGTCGCGAGCGTCCGCAGCAGGGTGGTCTTCCCCGCGCCGTTTGGTCCCAATAATCCGAACACCCCCTGTCCCACCTCCAGGTCCAGGCCGTGCAGCACCTCCGTGCGCCCGAACTTCTGAGACAATCCTTGCACTTCCACGTTGCGAGCCGTCGTCACCTCGATTACCGCCACGTGACACCTCCTGTGCTCCTGCTTCCACTCATAGACCAGAGCGTCAAGCCGACGCCCGCTAGCGCAAATGCCAGATACACGGGCACAAGTGCGGGCCGCGACACCGCCGCCGCCACATCCTCCGTGCCCCTCCCGCTCGCCAGGACCGCGATCGCCCACCCAGCCAGCCCGATCGCCACGCCCACGTTCGCCGACTTCGCGGTTGTGGCCGCCGCCAGTGCAAGTGCCGAGACCATCGCCATCGGCGCGAGCCACCCAAGCGTGATCCCAACGTCTTGTGCCGCACCGAGGCTCGCCACCAGCCCGAGCACCATGTTCAGGCCAAACACCGCGAAGACACGCACCAGGAGCACCTGGCGATCCGAGACGGCCATCGTCTGACTGAGCTCCCACGCCGGGTCGACGCCGGGGCCGTACGCGTACGAGATCGCGATGCCCGCCAACGCCGGAGCGAGCAGCGCCACCCACGGCTGCTCTGTCTGACGCGTCACCATCACACCGATGCCCAGGACAAGGGCGCTCGCGAGGACCCACGAGAGCACGAGCGAGGGCGTGTTCACCAGCGCGCGGGCCAGTCCCGGCGAGCCCAGCAGCCGCCCGGCAAGCCGCTCCACCCGGCCCACCGGCGAGGCCCACGCCTCGGCTGCCACCCCGGACCATACTCTGTCGAGGTCCACGTCGAGCGCCGCGAGCCCCCAACGCGCCTGACAATCCGCGCAGCGCGCCACGTGCGCTTCGTCCCTCGGATGATTCCGCATCGCCTTAGTACCCTCCCTGCCGTAGCACCGCCTGCAGCCGCTGCCGCACCTTGAACACCCTGCTCTTTACCGTGCCTTCCGGAATGCCGAGCCGTTGCGCGACCTCCGCGACAGTCCGGTCCTCCTCGAACACGAGCCGGGCGAGCTCCCGTTGCTCGTGACCGTCCGGCCCCAAACTCGCGAATGCCTTGTGCAGGTCCGCGCGGCGCACGGCTCCGGGAGCGATGTCTTCCGACGACTGCTCAGAGACAGGTCCGAGTGTTAAGTCCACCCGCCCGGCCTTGCGTGCCCACAGCGCCGCCTGCCTGCGGGCGATGCCCCAGATCCACGCACCCACCTCGCCCTCGCCACGGTGACCGCGAGCGCCCCGCCACACGGCGATGAACGTCTCCTGAAGCACGTCCTCCACCCCCTCAGCCGGCATCGCGCGCCGGAGCCGCCCGGCCACCCACGGCGAGTGCCGGTCGAACAGCGCTCGCAGCGCGCTGGAGTCTCCCGCCGCGACCTCGGCTATCAGCTCGTCATCACGCATATCTACTTCTCTTGTTGCTTGTGGCTACGCTTTGGTTCACTGTGCGACGTACGAGTTTTCCAGTGCAGGCCAGAGGGTTCCATCGGTACTCGTGAGATATTGGGGCGCGGCATTGCATCGCCCAGCGATCCCCTGTGTTGAACTAGAAACTTCATTGTGGTTGCTGAAGCGAACACCACTCGCCGCAGGCGACTGTAGGCACGTCGTTGTCTGTTTGCGAAGCCGTCCAAGCAGGGAGGGCCAACCTGATTGGTAGGCTCGTGGTAGGCCAGGCGACAAGTCCGATGCCGGGCACGTAGTTCACATGGGACTCGGGTGAAACGTCGTCGATCTGTTGACTCGAGCGAGCAGGTAATGCGTCGTCAGAGCACATATCATACTAAATCCGGCTGAACGGCAGAGCATTTGTCATTGCGAGAATGCGAGGAATCCGTACTCGGGCTATAAGGCGTATTCGCTGCGGCTAAGCAAGAACCGCAGCAGGATTCACGCGGATTGAGTATCAGGCAGAACGACTGCAGTTCACGGAATGACAGTATGCGCGCGTTGTTAGCGCAACGTCGTCAACGCATCGACGTCCACGCGTGACCGGCCCGAGGCGCCGGTCACCCAGACCTCCAGTGTGTGGCTGATGGACGGACTCACCGCGCGGGAGAAGACAACCTGCCGCGGGCGCGCCGTCGCGGAGTACAGGTCGATGGTCGCCACCCGGACCCCATCAAGGTACACATCGGCCTTCCCGTAGGCACTCCCCTTGGCGGAAATCCATGCAACGTTGCGGCCCGTAAACGTGAGCCTGGCGCGCGCTCCGGCTGCAGTCGCATAGTTTACAGCGCCGCCGTACGCGCCACTCATCGTCTGGTTCTTCCAGATGCCGCTGTATGCGATTGATCCGCTCGTCTCCTGGAGTGCGCTCACCGTGAAGGTTGGGCCTGTCTTCCATAGTCCAACCCGGCCCACTCGGTCATATGCGCGGACCCGGAAGGTGTACGCCGTCGAACCCGGCGCGAGCATTATGCTCCTGCTCCGGGCGAGGGCTGACGAGAGGGACACATTGAAGTAGCCGCTCCCGCTGCTCTGTTGCAACTGATAGCGCGCGACGCTGGTACCACTGTCCGTGGCAGCGGGCCAGGAAATTATCACCGGAATCCCGGGTGCGCCGAGGGTGCCTGCTGACAGTCGCTGTACGGGGGCATAGCCGATTGGCGCCGTCGTATCAGCGAAACTCAAGGCAGCACGGGCGTCGACCAGCTTTCCGGTCATGGTCTTCCCGGTGGTGAGTGCCGCCGGCTTTCCAGAGCGCAGGATCACGTCCTTCATTCCGGACGGGGATAGACCGGCGTTCACCGAGCGCACGAGTGCCGCGACACCCGCAACATGCGGCGCGGCCATCGATGTGCCGGAGTAGTAGGACCAGCCGTCCGGCACGCTGCTCAGGATGTTCACGCCCGGAGCGGCGATGTCCACCGTTTTCGCGCCGTAGTTGCTGAACGAGGCGAGGTTTCCACGATTGTCGACCGCGGCGACCGCCACGATGTTTGGGGAGCTATACGCAGCCGGGTAGTCGGGGTAGTCGCTTGAGTCCTGGTTTATCGAGGCGTTGCCCGCCGCTGTGACGAAGAGTTGACCCGACTGGTCGATCGCGTCCTTGAGGGACTGGCTGTAGCCAGGGCCACCCCAGGAGTTGTTCGAAATGCGAACGCCTTTGTTCGCGGCGTACTGTATTGCGGATATCGCGTCCGTCGTGGCGCCGCCGTCGGGTCCAAGGAACTTCAGCGCCATTATCTTTACACCCGGCGCGACGCCGACAACCCCCTGGCCGTTAATCGAGGCCGCTATTGTACCCGCCACATGCGTGCCGTGCGCGTCCATGTCAATGGCGTCGTGCGTCGTCCGGTCGTTATTGTAGAAGTCCCAGCCGTTCACGTCGTCGACGTACCCGTTGCCATCGTCGTCGCGGCCGTTGTTTGCCATGGCGCCCGCCTCTCCTGGGTTGACCCACTGGCGTCCCGCCAGGTCGGGGTGAGTGAAGTCGACACCATCATCGATAACCGCGACGACCACGCTCGACTTGCCCAGAGTAACGGCCGCAGCCTCAGGACCGTTAAGGTCCACGTTGCTGGTCCCTGCAACGCCCCCTACGTCTGACTGGCCGCGATTGTTCAGACCCCAAAGCTCATCAAAGTAGGGCTCGTCACGGTAGCCGCTCGCTCGGACGACGTAGTCTGGCTCGGCATATTCCACATCTGGCCGCCGCTCCAGTGAGCGAATAGCCTCCTGCACGGAACGCCCCTCGACGCGCACGGCCTCCGCGCGGATCAGCGCGAACGTGCGGACGGGCACTAGCCGCTCCTCGCGGCGCAGGCTGCCTCGGCGCTCCCAGGCGGCTTGCACCCGGTACTTCACGATAAGCCGTCCTGGCACAACCTCCAGCGCCCTCACAGAACGCTCTGGCTCGCTGGTCACGATCTCGTCGTTGATCGATAGCCTGCTTTGCGCTTCCGCCCGGGGTGCTCCAGATGACGCTGTCGCAATCATCATGACTAACCCAGCGAGCGCCCACCGCCCGCCTTCTGACCAATACGACAACTCCATATCAATGTCCCCATTCCTCGAACGTTTCCGTCGTCGTTTGACGCGTCAGCACGAATCCTGTGAGCCGACGGTATCTTCAACACAATCCTACAAGTGGACGAGAGAAACGGGAATGGGTCATTAGTACTAGGTTTGCGGGCTTGCAGCCGACACGTGACTGAAGGGAGGTCGCGCTGCATCAGCCGTCGTCGTAACTTGGGATCCCAACGGCTGGTGCGTCGGTAGGGTTGCACGGGCGTTCAGTTGAACCCCCTACTATTGGCGCGGCGTCATCTCCTTCAGAAGGACCAATTCGTTGGCTAACGGCCGCAGACATACCAGCTGAAGCGCGGCTCAGATGTGGGTAAGTGAAGTGAGGTCGGCGTCGTGCTCGCGATCCGTTACCGTAAGCGCCAGCGGAGGCCGCGGGAGATGCCCACGAGGGAGAGCGCAGCAGCAAAAGCGAGCACCGCGAGATCAACCAGTAACTGCACGTCGGTCACGCCCGCGACCGCACGGCGCAGCGCGTCCGCCGCGTACGTCGGCGGTAGGAGCCTGCCGAACCACTGCAATGGCAATGGCAGACTCTCCATCGGGATCATTACCGGCGCGGCGAACAGTACGACGATTCCCGCCACCTGCGAGAGCAAGTTCACGAGCTGCAAACTTGGCGAGAGCAGGCCCAGGGCTGCCCCCATGCCAGAGAGTGCAAGCGCAGTGAGCGGCAGAATGATTAGCAGGAGTGGGTTGAGTTCGAAGTCCAGCCCATATAACAGCCCGCCGCCGACGAGCGCCACGACGATGCCCGGCATTTGAAGCACCAGCTTGCTCGCGATGACCGCCAGCAGCAGGCTGCTCTTGGAGATAGGCAGGGACGCATAGTACAGAAAATCCCCGCGCTCCTTCATCCAGGCCAGGCTTTGCGCGACCATTGTGATGCCTACGAACGTCAGTGACGAGACCGCAGACCCCGTGATGATATACGTAAGTCCGTCCGGACTCTGCCCGTCCCCCACCACACCGAGCCCGAAGACAAGTAGGAGGGGAAACACCGTTGTAAAAAAGATAGTGCCCGCAAGAAAGCCCCGCTCCTCCAGCAGTTGTACGACGAACAGGTAGCGAAATTCGGTCCAGTGTCGGTTCACGCTCATTCCTCGCTTTCCAGCTTCTGGCCTGCCAGGTGGATGTACACGTCCTCCAGGCTTGGCGGTGCCAAACGGAAGTCGTCCAGCAACCCTTCAAGCCCTTGCAGCACGGCGTCCACCGCTGCACCCACGCCCTCGCGGCGCACGAATACCGCGTACTGGCCGGGCCGCAACGTCACGACTCTGCCGAAACGATCCAGCATCCGCGTCACCTGTTCCGCTTGACCATTGCGGGCGGCCTCCGGCTTAAGTACCACTTCGAGCCGCACCTCGTCACCGAGCCGAGTCTTCAGTTCTCCCGGTGTACCCACGGCCACGACCCGCCCACCGTCGATCATGGCGACCCGCTCAATCACGCGCTCCGCTTCCAGGACGTTGTGCGTGACGAGCAAACACGTCACTCCACCACTCCGATTAAGGTCGGCAATGATGTCCCACACCATCCGGCGCCGGACAGGGTCCAGCTCGTTCGTCGGCTCGTCGAGCACGATCAGCTTCGGATCACCCACGAGCGACATCGCGAACGCCGCGACCCGCATCAGCCCGCCGGACAGGCGGTCGAGGTACTGGTTGCGGTGTTCGTTCAACTCCAGCCGCTCGATCAGTTCCTCCACCTGCTCCCGCGCCTCGCGGTCTGACTTGCCGCGCAATCGTGCCGTTATGTACAGCGCACGATGCAACTCCAGATTGCGCATGGCAACCCGTGTCTGTGGCATGAGGCTGGAGAACGCCTTGATGCGCTGTGGGTGCCGTAGGACATCGATCCCCTCAACCGTGATGCTCCCGGAGGTCGGCGCGAGCAGGCCAAGAAGTTGCAGGACGAGCGTCGTCTTCCCCGCCCCGTTCGGTCCAAGCAGTCCGAAGATTCGACCACGCTCGACACAAAGGAAAAGGTGGTCGTTCGCGAGCTTGCCGCCCTTGTATCGCTTCGTAAGGTCGCGGACATTTATCGCGATCGCATCGTCTTCCCTATCCATATACTCCCCTACGCGGATAATGCGCGTTTCCATATGATACGTTGAATTGCGCGGTACACTTCTCAAGCACCTCTCGCGGGCGCCTGCGGTCGATAAACGCCTCTACTCCAGAGTGACAGCCAAGGCTGGCTGCTCCTGAACCGCATCCGTGTGCTGGCCGACCAGTCTCGGCAGAAACAACAGGCCGATGATGCCGGCGAGCACATACAGTCCGCTGTCCAGGCTCAACATCGGCACGATGCCCACTACGTCTCCAAGAACTCCGGCTAGTACTATTCCTACTATGAGCAGGAGTGACTGTGTAGTCGCCAGCGTGCCGAACACTCTCCCTCGATACTCGTCTCGCGTACTCGACTGCATCAACGTTGAGAACCCAGCGCCCAACCCCGTCGCAGGAATGCCCACGAGCAGCATGAGCACGAGCGCTAGCGTGAGTGGTGGTAGGCCCACGGCTTCGAGCGTGCGCGCGTTCCAGATCGCAAGATCCGTGAGCCCGAAGATTACCGCGCTTACCCCAAGCAGGTTTCGGGGAGTCAGCTTGCTTCCAATGCGCGCCATTAGCACGGCGCCCAGCAGCCCGCCAACCGCCTGTGCGGACATCAACCAGCCGAGGTACAGCTCGCTACCCTGAAGCACCTCCGTCACGAACGGCACGTACAGCGCCCCGAGGATCCCTTCACCAAGCGCGAACGCGGCCGACATCGCAAACAGTACCGTAATCATCCGCTCGCGGCCAACGATCCGCAGCCCTTCCCGCCACTCCCCCCAGACCCGCAACCACGCAGACGCGATCTCAGCCTCCTCCGCCGCCTGTTCCGGCCGGGACGGGACGGTGATAAGCGCGATGAGCAGGCCACCCACAATGTACGTTGCAGCGTCTGCAATGGCCACAGCCCCGATCCCGGCGAACGCCATCAGCGCCCCACCAATCGGCGGACCGATCAGCCGGGCAAGGTTGTTGTTCAGCGCGTTAAGGGAGTTCGCGGTTACGAGCCGTTCCTCACCAACCAGCGTCGGCAGCAACGCGTTCTCCGCTGGACCGAAGAATAACCCGATGGTCGACTCTACCGCCGCGACGACGTACATGATCCAGAGCCAGTCACCAACGTTGACGAGCAAGAGGGGCAGCAGGATAACCGCTCGGGAGAGATTTGCCCATACCAGTACCCGCTTGCGATCCCAGCGATCAACGAATACCCCCGCGACCGAGCCGAGCAACACGCTGGGGAGGATCGCCGCCATGAACATCCCGCCCGTCGCGAGCGTCGAGCCGGTTTGCTGATAGACGTGCAGCGGCAGAGCGATAAGCAGCATCCAATCGCCTGCTATGGAGATCAGCCCGGCGAACCAAAGTAATGTGAAGTTGCGCTCACGTAGCATTGCCAGCATCATCGTCCCCTTGTTGTATGCGGCCTGTGCGTCCGCCGTTCATGGCAGAAGCCGTACGCAGCCTGCATTTGTTCTGATTCGGCGACACTCAGTCCGAGTCCGTTCGAGCTGGACGTCAGATGAGCGTTCGGGCTGGGTTGGCGTTCACTTTAACGCCCCTGCTCCCGATGCGTGCCACCGCAGTTCACGTCGGGTTACGCCTGCGGTTTGGCAGCGTAGCTTCGGTCTACTTGGCGCGGACCCTGCCTGAACCGGAGGTGCGCTGAGAGACGTCGGCGTTCCCCGAATATGCGACGCCGCCGCTGCCGCTGATCACAACAGCCAGTTTCTCCGCCACGTCTACCGTTGCCGCGCCGGATCCGCTCACCGTGACCTCCGCGTGGTGTGTCCGCAAGTTCGGAGCGTGCAGTCCCCCAGAGCCACTGATCTCGACGCGATGCTCGGCAGCCTCCCCCGCAACCTGGAAGCTGCCGGACCCGGAGATAGTAGTGCCAAGCCAGCCGGCCATCAGCTCGTCGAGGTGCACCGACCCGGAGCCGGTAATCAGCACCTCCAGCCGCTCGGCGCGTATACTGTGAGACCGGACGCCGCCGGAGCCGGATATCACCAGGACGCTAAGGCGCCGCAGCCGAAGAGCGAACTGAATCGGCAGGGTGGGGCGGATCCCCCCAATTTGCCGCCGGTAACCTATCGTCAGCCGCTCGTCGCGGACCTCCGTTTCGATCAGCGGGAGGATGCTCTCCTCCGCCTCGATGGTCAGGCCCTCGTCATCGCCCTGGGTAATCGTGAGTTCTCCCATACCATTGAGTCGCACTCGATCGAAACCATTTACCGGGCGCTCCTCGGTCCGGAGCCTTTCCGTTCGTTGCATCGTCTCCTCCTATATGTGTTAACGCGCCAGGAGGCGATCGGCCTCCTCCGGGCTCAACTCACCGCGCGCAACAGCTTCCAGTAAGGCAAGGTCTGGATCACCGCCCGACGACTCCGCCGGGTCGACCCGTGTTGCCTCCGCCGAATGAGATGGCTCAGAAGCGTCCGTCGCGGCAAAGCTCAGTACAGAGCGGTCGGTCGCAGTCACTGCGGATCCGTACACGTTGAGGTCGCCACCGACTCTCAGCGTGAGCCTTGCCCTGCCGGCTCCCCAGGCCACATCCACCGGACCCACGTCACCGTGCCGCTCCACACCGCTAACATCGCCCCCCACATCGGCGTGCAGTGCGAGGTCCGCATCGTTGGGCACGGAAAGCGAAACGTCGCCATCGACATCTAGCGAGGAGGTCTCACCCGACGCGAGCGCGGCATCGAGCGAGAGGTCACCACCGACATGCGCTCGCTCCATTCCATGCATCGTGCCGTGCAGCCGCGCGTCACCATCCACGTCACGGAACGAGAGACTGCCCCTCACGCGCTCCACCGTCAGGTCGCCGCCGACGCGGTCCAGCGAGAGGTCGGCGACCTCCCCGACGCGCGCGTCGCCATCGACGTTCCCCACGCGAGACGCCCCGCTGCTCGAAAGGATGAGATCGCCTCCGGTCCGCTCGAGCGACACGCTCGCCAGGTCGCGCATCCGAACGTCGCCTGCAACTTCTTGGATGGTGCATGCGGCGGAGATCGCCTCAACGTTCATGTCGCCCCCGATGCGGCCGAGGGTGAGTCGTCCCGTGTCCCGTATCCGCGCATCACCCTCGACGCGCCGTAGGTCCAGGTGGTCGCGCACGCTCCCGGCTTCCAGTTCGCCCTGAACTGCGCCGATCTCCAGTCCGGCCAGCCGAAGCGCGCGCACATCCCCGTCCGCTCGTTCGATCATCACCGTCGCGCCGAGCGGAACAATGAGTCGCAGATCGTCCTCGCACTGTTCAATCGTCAGCCCCTCTGACTGCTGAACGCTCTGCGGCATGGAATTGGAGGTAACCAGAACGTCACCGCCTTGACGGCCCTCGATCTCCATATCTCCGTGGCAGGTATTGATGCGTATTGTCGGCGACTCGCCAAGAGCGTACGTCGCGGTTCCCATAACTGGCCTCCTTTTTCTAAACATGTTTCTGAACACGTCGTCGTCTCCCTATGCCTGATTTGGCGTCGCCGCGAGAAGCCGCTCAGCCTGTTCGGGGCTGAGTTCCCCACGCGCGACGGCTTCTAGTACGGCGAGCGTTGGGTCTTGTGGACCAGCCGGACCGCCTTGATGTGATAGCGCGGCCACGTGCGGGGGTGGCGGCGGCTCGGGCCTGGGCCACGCGTGCGGTGCTGGCCGCGGTTCCGACACGACTTCGGACATGCGACGCAGCCGGATCGGTCCCTTGCCGCTGCGGAGGTTCAGCTCGACCCGCGGCTCCCCTTCCCCGATGCTTCCCACCATGCGCACTCCGCCGAACCCCATCGGCCCGGAACGTCCAACCCGCACAAGCGGGAAGTCGGAATCGACCTGGCCAAAGCTGGTCTGCGCATCCACCCGCGCATGTGTATCTGCGGGCAACTGCACGTTGATCGCGCCCATCCCGCTCGTGATATCGTACTTACCTGGCTCCAGACGCGCGGCGCAAAGTATCTCTCCCATCACGGAGTTTGCCCGCAAACTGCGGAGTGAGCCGCCGTCCACACGGATGGTGCCCATTGCTGTGTTCGCCTGCACGCCGAGTGAGCGGGGCGCGAGTATTTCCATGGCACCATGGCCGCTGTTCAACTCGACCTCACCCGCGACGCTCGTGAGCTTCACCTCGCCGTTTCCGGTCGAAGCGCGTACACGGCCATCAACGTCGAGCACCTCCACGGTGCCATTGCCCGTGTTCAAGGTGAGCGTACCCGTCAGCCGATTCACCCGCACCCGACCGTTGCCCGTAGACGCGATGAGGGTCCCATCGAACTCCTCGATCGATACCGCCCCGTTGCCAGTGTTCAGGCTCCCGTCACCGCGTGCGTTCCGCAGTGACACCGCACCATTGCCTGTTGTCAGCGTCAGCCGCCCATGAAGCCCCTCGGCATCCACCTTGCCGAGCCCGGTGCGCAGCTCGACGGCCTCAACACCCGCCGGCACGGTGAGCCGCAGGTCCAAGCGCTTCAAATCGAACCCACCCGTCAGGAACCCGCTGTTCCGCTGTCGAATACGAAGCACCGTCCCGTCTCGTTCTATCTCGGGCGCATCGCTGCCTTCGGAGGTCCACTCCAGGCTCCAGACCTCTCCCCCGCGCGCGGTGATATCCCCTTTTTTCAGATCGACGCGAAGTTCCGCCGCGCCAGCTGCGAGTACCTCCAACCGCTCTGTCATAACCGACCCCCCAGGTTTCTAATTCGCTCCATCCCCTCTGCGGCACTGAGTTCGCCGCGAGCGACCGCATCGAGGATAGCTCGCCGATCGTTCGCGCCGGCGCCGTCTGGTTCCACCACGGGCCGTGGTTGTGTTGCCTCACTTGCTTGCTGACCAAAGCTTTGCATCGCCTCGTGCACGATCCGGTGCAACTCGCCACCAAACCCCGGTTCCGGTCGCTTGGCGGGCTGTGGTGCATCGGCGGTGTCGAGGCGCGCGATCACCTCGTCCAGCTTTGCGCGGACCGTCGGATACGACACACCTAGACGCTTCTCGACCTCGCTGAGGTTGCCGCGGCTCGTTACGAAAATGCGCAGGAAGGTGCTCTGTTCCTCGCTCAGACTACTGAAGTCACCGGGACTGTACCGCGCGCGTATCTGCGTGTCACAGCGCGTGCACTGCACCTCCGTAACCTCCAGCGCACCACCACAACTTGGACACTCCTCAAGAATCTTTCTCATAAATACCTCCTTATGCTTGATAATCTAGCACGAACACTTACTAAAGTCAATACATTACTGCGAAACTTTGGGCTGACCGTCAAGAATCGAGGTGCTGGATAATGTCGGTCGCAATAGATCGCCGTGCCATCTGGTCCCGTTTGCAGGCTCAGGGCATGCTTCGAACCCGTAACTGTGCCTGGCGGAAAGCTGTTCGGGACTTGCGAGGAGGGCCACGGACCACTCGTCGGCTCGGAATATTAGATCGACCACCATTTATCTGGAGTGTTCGTGAGAGGCTCCTGGGACAGCCGCATCATCGGATTAGTGGAACCCGAGATAACTACCCCGCATTATTCAGGAGCAGCCCGTGTGCAGGGGCGAACCTCGTGTTCGCCTATGGGCCGCGCGGGCGAACACGAGGT
>JACDAU010000033.1 GCA_013695265.1 Chloroflexia bacterium | reverse complement strand
TCAGTTCCCGGTTGCTCCGGCCGCATCTCTACCGTCCTGCGTGTCGTACCTGCGGGGATGGTGCAGCCACGTCACCAGCAGCCTGCCCATCGCTGTGCCACATAGCGTAACACAGGTTGCCCGATTTTTGTGAAGCCTCATCACCGTCGGTGGACCTCTGCGGCGTGGAAGTAACGCACACCCTGTAGGGTGCAGGTTTTCGTGCCTGCTCAGCGTCGGTTCCATCGCAATGGGGTTCCTGACTCGTTGGCGTTAGACTCTGGCACTCCTCACGGCGCGAAAGCATGCCAGCTCGCAGTGGACAACCTCAGCAAGAACGCTGATGAACTCCGGCGCGGTGTTGAACATCTCAATGCGCTGGAACCCAATGCCCACCACATCCGCCTCCTCTCGCGCGGCGACGTCGATGTCGTACAGCGTCTCCAGGTGGTCCGCAAGGAACTGCACCGGCACCATCAGCACGTTCCGGTGGCCCGCGTCGGCCAGCCCAGGCAACAGGTCCTTCATATCCGGCGTCAGCCACGGCTCCGGGGAGTGGCCCGCGCTCTGGTACGCGAACTGCCACTGCCCCTCCCCGAGCGGCACCGCCTCCGCCACGGCGCGCACCGTCTCCTGGAGCTGCACAATGTAGTGCGGCTCGCGCTGCACGACGGACTCCGGCAGGGAGTGCGCTGTCAGAATCACCGGCACGGCCTCGCGCTCCTTTGGCGGTAGCCCCGCCAGGGCCGCGCGGACCCGCCCCGCCAGCGCGTCGATAAAGGCCGGCAAGGTGTGCCACGTACCCGCCACGATCAACTCCGTGCCTACCGGTAGCACGTGCCGCGCGGCGTCGAGTTTTCGGCCGTACCCGCCCATGATAATCGGCGAGTACTGCGGCGACATAACCATCGCGACGATCCTCGTACAGCCCGCTTCGGCCAGTGCGCGGAGGCCATCTTCAATATAGGGCGCTGTATGCTGCATCCCGGCCTCGACGCGATACGACGCGCCGGGCGCCGCCTCCGCATTCAGCAGGCGCTCCAGCGCGGTGGCCTGCGCGCGGGTGATCTCCACGAGCGGCGAGCCGCCGACCAGCCGATAGCGGCGCTGAAACTCCTCGACCACAGCCTGTGGGGCGTTCCCGCGGTACACGCTCCGGAGATACGCTGGCACACCCTCCGGCGACTGCGCGGCGCCGTACGTCATTAGTAGGACACCGGTCGTCCCAGCGCCGTGAGCGGTGGCCAGAAGGTGGAGTGCGGGCGTACCTGTAGTCCCCACCTCATTACTCATCGCTCACCCTCGTTCTCTCGTGTACCCACTCCGCAAGGTGAGCGAGCACGCCGGGGTCTGTCTCGGGGAGGACTCCGTGGCCGAGGTTGAAGATGTGCCCCGGCCTGCCGCCCGCGCGCCGAATCACGTCCGCCGCGCGCGGTTCCACGGCCTCCCACGGGGCGAGTACGACGGTGGGGTCCAGGTTGCCCTGGATGCCCTTCTGGGGTCCGATGCGTTCCCACGCTACATCGAGTGGCACCCGCCAATCGACGCTCACGGTATCCGGCCCGGCCTGGGCCATCAGCTCCAGCAGGCCCGCAGTGCCCGTGCCGAAGTGGATCGTGGGGACGCCCATTGCTCGGACCTCCTGAAAGATGCGCGCTGAATAGGGCAGCACGAACTCCACGTACACCTCCGGGCTGAGGATCCCAACCCACGAGTCGAAGAGCTGAATCGCCTGTGCGCCAGCATCGACCTGTGCTCGCAAATAGCGAATCGTCACCTCCGTGAGGGTGGTCATGAGTCTGTGCCACAGCGCGGGCTTGCCGTACATCAGGCTCTTGGCCCTGCCGTAGTCACGCGCGGGCCGCCCCTCAATCATGTAGCACGCGAGGGTGAACGGGCTGCCGGCGAAGCCCACCAGCGCGGTCCTGCCGCCCAGCGCCGTGCGAATCAGGCGGATCGCCTCGAACACGTACGGCGTCGCCTCCTCCGCCGCAATAATGCGGAGGCTGGCGATATCCGCCTCCGTGCGCAGTGGGTCGTCAATGATCGGTCCGATGTCCGGCTCGATGCGGAACGGGACGCCCATCCCCTCCAGGGGGATCATGATGTCGGAGTACAGCACTGCGGCGTCCACGCCGAAGCGCTCGACGGGCATCAAGGTCACTCGGGTCGAGAGCTCCGGATCGCGCTGCATCGTGAGGATGTCGTACTGCTTTCGCAGCTCGCGGTACTCCAGCAGGCAGCGCCCTGCCTGGCGCATGTACCAGACGGGGGTAGCGTCGACAGGCTCGCAGCGCAGCGCAGCAAGGATGCGCTCCGCCCCGGTCATCGGTTTTGTGGTGGTGGTTTGGGTAACGGTCATGGGTCCTCCCGGCTTCGCAGGTGCGCGAGCCGATACAACAGTGCGAACAGGTTGGCGTCTCCGCTTCCATGTTAACCCACACCCGCCCGATCCGCTACCTCGCATGAGGGATCGCCTCTGCTGAACACGATCACGCAGCGGAAGTGAACCACAGCGCCCCCGCGAGCTGCCATGGAGCGCCACCCGATTCTGCGAAGAGGAGCGGAGAGTCTGTGGTCCTCGGGATAGCAGGCTTTCGCCACGGATTGAGGTGACAGACACCGGGGGAATGAGCGCCTGGGGCGCGCGCCTCGACGTTCCCGTTCCGGCTCAGCCGTCCAGCTGAGACGGGTCGAAGGTGACTTCTCTATTGCCCCCGATCATCCGATCAATCGCGTACAGCACGAGCCCTACGCCCAGCAGCTCCGCTCCCAACGTCACCACCTTTGCACCCTCGTCGGTGATGTCGTCGCGCACGACCTGGAACAGCACCAGGAGGCAACTCAAAATGCCCAGCACCGGGAGCACCGTCGGCGTCGTGAAGTGCGAATGACTTACCGAGTCCCGCCGCAGCACCAGCACCGCAATATTGACGATCACGAACACGATCAACAGCAGCATCACCGTCGTGTCCGCAAGGTCGCTCACGGTGCTCGTAGTGACGAGCGCGAGCGCGAGCAGGGTTGTGAAGATGATGGCGGCGTATGGCGTTCGGCGTGAGCTGTGCGTCTTGCCGAGGACGTCCGGGATGATACCCTGCCGGGCCATGCCGTACACGACGCGAGAGGCCATGACCATATTCAGCAGCGCGGTGTTCGTGATCGCGATCAGCGCGATCAGGGAGAAGATGCGCGGCGATATCCCGAGCGGTCCCTGGTCGACGACTTCCAGCAAGGGTCCGGTCTCATTGCCCGCGAGCGTGTCCGTCGGCACGACCGAGGAGGCGATGGTGCTCACGATGAGGTAGATGACCCCCGCCGCGAGCAGCCCGCCGAAGAGCGCGCGCGGGAAGACCCGATTCGGGTTCTGGGTTTCCTCCGCCATATTCACCGCGTCCTCGAAGCCGATCAGCGCATAAAACGCGATCGCCGTTCCCGCAAGGATCGCGAGCGCGATGTTTGTATCCGCGGAGAACGTGAACGGCCTACCCGTGTCGACCTGACCACCGCCACTGAGGATCGCCGCCGCACCGATGATGATGATAATGATGAGTCCGCCTAACTCGACGAGCGTCAAGGCAATGTTCGTCTTGACTGACTCGTTCACGCCGATGAAGTTGATCGCAGCAATGCCGAGAATGAATGCGGCGCCGATCAGCGCAGTCGTGAGATCGTCGATCTCGACACCAAGCAGCGATGCCATGTACCTGCTGCCAAAGGAGCGGGCGGCGACGCACGCGGAGGTGATGCCCGAGGCCAGCACAGCGAAGGCGACCAAAAAGGTGAAGAACGGCTTGCGAAATGCCCTGTTGCAGTACAGCGGCGCGCCACCCGCGCCGGGGTACTTCGTCACAAGCTCTGCGTACGACGCCGCAGTGAAAACGGCGAGAACGAGCGCCACCAGGAACGCGGACCAGATGGCGCCGCCCACCTCGCCCGCCACCGAGCCGACCCGGATGTAGATGCCCGCGCCGAGGATGTCGCCGAGCACAAAGAACAACAGCATCCGCGGGCTGATCCCCCGCCGGAGCTGGTTCCCATGCCCTGAGGGTGGCTCGTCCGCGGTGTGCGTGCCTGCTGCTGCCATATCCCCTCTCCTTTATGGTCGTAGTTCGGACACGGTATCGCGCGCATTCTACCGACTCGGGGGAATCCATACAAGTGGCTCGCAGGCGCGACGCCGAAGCGCGGTGAAGGGTTCGGGTTCACGAGTATCGCGCTTCGACCGGCGTCTCTTAGAAAACAACCTCTACTTGTTAATAGGAGTTGAGATGGTTCGGTTGGGCGATTATTCGTGGTGACTTTGGATATTGCTTCGGTCGGTCGAGTCCGGGAACGCCCCCATGCTTGAAGGCCGCCGCATCAGCGCTCGCCGCGGCCCTCGGGCGTACTGCTGCTCCAGAGCGTGGACGCCGCGGCGCCGAGGTCTGCGCCCTCGTGCGCCTCCACGCGAACGACCCACTTCACCCACTGGAACCCGCGCCGCTCGGGGGCGACGAGCCGCACGGGCGCGCCGTGGTCGTGCGAGAGCGGTTCGCCCCCGACATGGGTGGCGAGCAGGAAGCTCCGCGCCTCGGTCAGCGGGAAGCTCCAGCGATACCCGGTGTGCGAGATGACGCGCACGTGCGTGGCCCGCGCGGAGACTTTCGCGTCGTCGAGCAGCCGCCCGATCCCAATGCCGCGCCACTCCTGCGTCGAGTAGAAGCCACCGGTGCAGTCGAGCAGCGCGACGAGCGTGTCTCCCACGTCCAGATCCAGAAGCGCAAACTCCCCTGGCTGCGTCACGAGGCCGGCGATCGAGAGCCGGTACTGTTCCGTTGGCAGGGGGCGCGGCGCATCCGCAACCCACGAGGTGGACGGGAAGCGGTTACCCGCGAACGACCCGGCCTCGTACGAGCCGGTCCAGCGCCGCCGCGCGCCCTCCCAGCCGAGGGTGGCGGCGGCAGGGCGTTGCATGCGCCACGCCAGCGCCGCGACGACCGAGATGCCCGCCCAGTGCAGGAACTGTCGACGGTTCGCGAGGTCCGGTACCCGAGGCCGCTTTGCGCGCAGGTACGCGTGATGGTAGACGGCGAGCGAGAGCAGCAACCCGAGCGCGATGTGCCAGTTCAGCAGGTTCCATCCCGCGACGAAGAGATCGCCGCCACTCGACCACACCCACCCGGTGCCCAGCGTCGCGAAGACCATGGCGGCGGCAAGCAGCCCCGCCGAAGTGCGGGCGTCCCAGCGCCTGGGCGAGACGACCCGCCGCCAGACTCGCCGCAGCTTGCAGCCGGTGACCAGGCCGAGCGCCGCGCCGCCCACACCGTGCAGCACAAACACCCACGCATCCCCGTCGCCACCGCTCACGAGGCCCAGCAGCCCTGTCGCAAAGCCGAGGCCGACGAGCAGCGCAAGAGTCCAGTCCGTCGCCCGTGCAGTCATGCGCTATTGTATCCCGCTGTGATGGATCATATTACCGTCCGCATACTGGCCGGGTGCCTCTCGGATCCTTCTATACCACCGCAACGTTATCTTGCCTAAGGTGATGCGACTCGCATCAGCAGGTGGGGCGGCTTGCCAACTCGCTCGTCTTCCGACTTCGTGGTTTGGCTTCTGCTCCCTGCTGCGCTGGGCGTGTGCATTGATCCCGAAGGCCCAGGGTAGAGACGAGGTTGCACGGGCGTTCAGTTGAACGCCCCTACAAGGTGGCAGTGCGGCATCGCTGGCGCGCAGCATCAATTGCCCTGCTCGCCGCTGTACTCTGAAGACCTGTCGAGTATGTGATGCCGAGAACCAGAAGAGGTTGGAGGTACCGGGATGGACGATAGTAGTGCTGTGGGAGAGCCAACTCACAGATCGCGGAGTTCATGACGCCGGTACAGGCTCTTTACGGTCCGTCGAGCTTTTCCTCCGGTGCTGGAGGTCTGGCGATGGGCATCTCCCCAGATGTGATGCCATGACAGGTAGACCGCAGAACCGGCCAGTCGGTAGAATAGTTGATGCCACGAGATGTGGCTTCCACCGACCAGGCG
>JACDAU010000023.1 GCA_013695265.1 Chloroflexia bacterium | reverse complement strand
GACTGGGCCTCCGGACTCCCCGGATCCCCGCCCTCGGCGACGAGACGCCGCACCCCGGCGTGGAGAGCGTCGTATCGCTCGTCAACGCGCTTCTGATCTTCCTCGGTCCACTCGTTCGGGTGGAGCGAGGCAAGGTTTTCGCGCGCCTCATGGGAGTACGACGCAGTACCCAGTTCCTCTATTGTGCGGAGTTGGTCTTCCGTGAAGTACTTCTTTTGCCAGTCTGTATTCTGTTCCATCTGTATTGCCCGGATCACTTTCGTAATCGGTCCCCAATCGGATCCATCGGCCTGGAGAAGTCGTCCGGCCTCCTCGATCGCCTGGATGACGATGTTGAGCCGGTCGCGCCGCTCGCACGCCATCGCCCACTGTTGTCGAAGCGCTTCTTCCAGCCCCTGCGGGGGCGCGTTGAGGTACACGCGTATCTCGTCGAGTGAGAAACCCAGGAACTTCAGCGCCCGAATCTGCTCCAGCCGCACAAGATCGTCGTCCGTATACAGCCGGTACCCCGCCTCCGTCCGCCGCGAGGGCGCTAGCAGCCCTTCCCGGTCGTAGTAGCGTAAGGTTCGGACCGATACGGCGGTCTTTCGCGCGAACTGGCCGCTCCGATAGTACCGTTGACCCAGAGCATTCCTCCTTTCCCCAGGAGTGTAAACCGTGACGTTACGTCATAGTCAAGCCCCACTATTCGCATGATACGCAGTCCGGTTGAATGATGGCCGATGTGTCATTCCGAGCGTGCGAGGAACCCGTGGTTGAGGTAACGGATCCTTCGCCCCGGCTCGGGATGACGAGTATTATGGGCGGCGTCGAGCCGTGTTTTGTCTCGGGCGGCGGAGGCAAGAGGGAAAGGGTGGATCTCTTGAGCTCCACCCCTTGTGAGTGTCTCGTGCGGGGTGCTATGCCGCGACGGGAGCTGGCGCCGCAGCCCGTGTGAGCGAGGCGAAGGTCAGCCAATCCTCGCCAAGGTCGACGACAAGCGTCTCGCCGTCCTTAATCTCACCGGTCAGCAACATCTTCGAGATCTTGTTCTCGATAGTACGCTGGATCGTCCTGCGCAGCGGGCGCGCGCCGAACGTCGGATCCCAACCCTGATCGGCGAGCCACGCCTTTGCGGCTGGAGTGATTTGCATGGCCAGATCGTGCGCCGCCAGCCGTGTCTGCAATTCCGCGATCATCAGGTCCACGATCGACAGAATCTGCTCGCGGGTTAACTGATGGAAGACGATCACCTCATCGATCCGGTTCAGGAACTCGGGCCGGAAGGTCTCGCGCAGGGCGTGTTGCACGGAATCCTCAAGCTGACGCTCCTGCTCCTTTTGCTTGCCGGGGGCGACGAAGCCCAGCGGCCGGTACTCCCGCAGGTAGCCCGTGCCCGCGTTCGACGTCATGATAATGACGGTGTTCTTGAAGTCTACGGTGCGGCCCTGACTGTCGGTAAGCCGGCCATCATCGAGGATCTGTAGCATCACGTTGAACACCTCGGGGTGGGCCTTCTCAATCTCGTCGAACAGGATCACCTGGTACGGCCGCCGGCGCACCGCCTCCGTGAGTTGACCACCCTCCTCGTGCCCGACGTAGCCGGGCGGGGAGCCGATCAGCCGCGACACGGTATGCCGCTCGCCGTACTCGCTCATGTCGATGCGGACCATCGCCTCGCGATCGTCGAACAGGAAGTCGGCGAGCGCCTTCGCGAGCTCCGTCTTCCCCACCCCGGTGGGACCAAGGAAGATGAAGCTGCCGATCGGTCGGCGCGGGTCGGCAAGGCCCACCCTGCTCCGCCGGATCGCGTCCGAGACGGCCTCGACGGCGCGCTCCTGACCGATGACGCTCTTATGGAGATCTTGCTCCATGTACGCGAGCTTCGCGGTCTCCGACTCGAGCATCGAGCGCACGGGGATGCCCGTCCACTGCGCAAGCACTTCCCCGATGTCCTCCGCGGTTACCGCGTCACTCACCGGGTGTTCCGTGCGTAGCCGCTCGTACTCCGTGTCGTACTCGGCCTGGATCGCCACGGCATCCGCCTTGACGCGCGCGGCGCGCTCGTAGTCCTGTTGCGAGACGGCATCCTCGATCTGAGCGTTCAGGTCCTGGATCTGCCGACCCTGCCGCTTCAGATCCTCTGGCAGGTCGAATTTGTCCATGCGCACCTTGCTCGCGGCCTCGTCCATCAGGTCGATAGCCTTGTCGGGCAGGTTGCGTTCCGTGAGGTACCGGTCGGAGAGGGAGACCGAAGCCTCAAGCGCTGCGTCCGTAATCTTCAGGCCGTGGTGCTGCTCGTAGCGCGCGCGGAGGCCGTGGAGAATCAGTAGCGTGTCTTCGGTGGACGGCTCGGCTACGAACACAGGCGCGAACCGGCGCTCGAGCGCTGCGTCCTTCTCGATATGCTTGCGGTACTCATCCAGCGTGGTCGCGCCGACGACGTGTAGCTCTCCCCGCGCGAGGGCCGGCTTGAGCATGTTCGAGGCATCCATCGCACCTTCAGCCGCCCCGGCGCCGACGATCGTGTGTAGCTCATCGATGAACAGGATGACGCTGTCCGCGTTCTCGCGGATCTCCTCGACAAGCGACTTCAACCGTTCCTCGAATTCGCCTCGGAACTTGGAGCCCGCGAGCATCGAGCCGAGGTCGAGGGAGAGCACGCGCTTCTCGCGCAATGTCTCAGGCACGTCTCCGCTTACGATGGCCTGTGCAAGTCCCTCCACAACGGCGGTCTTGCCGACTCCCGGCTCACCGATGAGCACGGGGTTGTTCTTTGTGCGGCGAGAGAGCACCTGCATCACGCGCCGGGTCTCGGTCTGTCTCCCGACGATAGGATCGAGCTTGCCCTCGCGGGCGAGATCTGTGAGATCAATCGTGTATTTCTCCAGGGCGTCACCTTGTACTTTCGCGTGCGGATCGGTGATCTTATCGTCGCCGCGTACCTGCTGCAGAGCGCGCTCTACTCGCTCGGTGTTGAGTCCCGCCGAAGAGAGGATATGGCCCGCAGGGCCATCGTTCGCACGGACCACCGCCAGCAGGATATGCTCAGTGCTGATGTACTCGTCGCCGTTCTGGTCAGCCTCACCAGCGGCAGTGCTGCCCAACTGGCGGACGCGCGGAGTCACATACACGGTGACCTGATTCGCTGGCACGCTGCCCCGAGGTTGGGCACCTTGGAGCGCGGCTTCCACCTGGCGCTTGAGCGCGGCGGCGTCGGCATCGAGGGCAGCGAGGATTTGCCGCGCGGTGCTATCAGGCTGGTCGAGCAGACCGAGCAGGATGTGCTCGGTGTCCAGATACGCGTGACCGAAGCGATGCATTGCCTC
>JACDAU010000011.1 GCA_013695265.1 Chloroflexia bacterium | reverse complement strand
CATCCACGCAGCCTCTTGGGCTCGGGAGCGCGCCGTGGGAACCCACGGCGTACTGCCGGGCGGTACCCCGCTTGTTCGAGCACCTGCGCGGCGCGCTCGGCGATGAAGTGGAGTTGCTGCACGATATCCATGAGCGCGTTCCCCCGATCCAGGCAATCGGCCTGGCCAGGGAGTTGGAGCAGTACCACCTGTACTTCCTGGAAGACCCGTTCGCGCCCGAGGATGTCGAGTACTTCCACCTCATGCGGCAGCAGACGGCGATTCCGATCGCGATGGGGGAACTCTTCGTGAACCCCTCGGAGTACATCCCCCTCATCCGCGACCGGCTCATCGACTTTATTCGCGTCCACATCTCCGACATCGGCGGCCTCAGCCCGGCGCGAAAGCTCGCGGCATATTGCGAGCTGTTCGGCGTGCGCACCGCCTGGCACGGACCGGGAGATGTCTCCCCGGTTGGGCACGCCGCGAACTTGCAGCTCGACCTGGCGTGTCACAACTTCGGCATACAGGAGCAGCACGATTTCGGGGAGCGCACGCGCGAGGTGTTCCCTGGCTGTCCGGAGTTGCGCGATGGCTACCTGTGGAGCAATGACCTGCCCGGTCTCGGCATCGACCTGGACGAGGCGCAAGCAGCACGCTATCCCTTCCCGGATCACCCACTCAACGGTGCGTGGCCGCCCGTTCGCCGCCTCGACGGCACGGTGATCCGCCCATGAGCGAGGAACGCACCCGGCTGGTGATTCGGGACGCTGCGGAGATGTCCGACGCTGAGCGCGCGGCATGCAAGGCGCTGTGGGGGCGTGTCTGGCCGCCGGACCTAAACGAAACACCCGAGGACGACCCCGAGCGCGTGGAGTCGATGGTCAGGTACACCATGCTGTTGGCGCATGATGGCTCGCTGCTCGGCGTCTGTGTGCTGGAGGGCCGGGAGATCACGGTGAACGGGGCGCCGCACCGAATTGCTGCGCTCGGCGGGGTTGCCGTGGACGAGGCACACCGGCAGCGTGGGTACGGCTCGCGGGTCGTTGAGGGTTGGATGGAGGATGCGCGGGCGCGTAGCTACGGGTTCGGCGTGTTATGGACGGGCGAACAGCGAGTCGGCTTCTACGAGCGGCTGGGATGGGTCCTGCTGAAGGGCGACCTCCGCTACCGGTGGCTCAGGGAAGAGCGGCGCATCGACGGCCCGATCCTCGTGGCGGCGTTCACCCCTGACGCGGCACAGCAGTTGCCCGCCTGGCGTTCTGGGAGGCTCCACCTCGGCGTTGACGGCTGGTAGCTGAGGTGGGCCTGGAGACCTGCATCCTACGGATGAAGCCACCTCCAGGTCGTATCGGTATGAGGGGATGACGGGGAAGCCGTCTCACGGCATCCCCGTCCATGGCGCCTCGCTTACTTCGTAGCCTGCGTTCCCCGAGGTATTGGGGAGCTATTCGGCATGTGGTGTGGCGTCTCCGTCTCATTGAGGCCGAAGCGCTCGTACACCCAGCGCAGCGGGCGGGGGGCCCACCAGTTCGCGTTGCCCATCAGCTGCATAGTGGCAGGCACCAGCAGGCCGCGCACGACCGTGGCATCGACGAAGATCGCGATGAACATTCCAACGCCGATCATCTTGATGAACACGATGCCGCTCGTCGAGAACGCGCCGATGACAATCATCAACAGCAGCGCCGCACTCGTGATGATCGCGCCTGTGCGCTGGAGGCCCAGCGCGACCGAGCCCGTGTTATCGCCCGTCCGGTCGTACTGCTCCTTGATGCGGGAGAGCAAGAATACCTCGTAGTCCATCGAGAGGCCGAACGCGATCGCGAGCATCAGGATCGGCTGCGTGGCGTCGATCGTGCCGTTCGCCGTGAAACCGAGCAGGCCCTCGAAGTGGCCATCCTGGAAGATCCACACCAGCGCGCCGAAGCTGGCAGACAGACTAAGGATATTCATCAGCACTGCCTTGAGCGGGAGGACGACGGAGCCGAACGCGAGGAATAGCAGGACGAAGGTCGTGCAGATGATGATCAGCGCCATCACGGGCAGGAGGTCGCGGAGCGTCGCCAGCAGGTCCACCAGTCCGGCCGTCTCGCCGCCCACCAGCACGCTCATCCCCTCGGGGGCGGGCACGGCGCGGATGCGGTCGACGAGCGTGCGAGCGGCATCGGACTGTGCGGGCGCATCGTAGAGCACATCCAGGCTTGTGGTCGTCCCTTGTGCCCGGTTCTGGATGCCCGCCGCCAGGCGCGGGTTGGATGCTGCGGCGGGACCGGAGAGCAGGCCAACGGACGCCTGGCGGTCCAGGTTCGGGGCGAGCGTCGTCACGGAGTCCACCCGGCGCACGCCCGGTACTGCGGCGAGCGTCTCGGTGTAGTCGTAGAGGCGGCCGATGTTCTCGGGGCTGCGGGCGTCGCCGCTGGTCTGGATCGCGAGCTGGATGGGACTGATCTCGTTGCGGGCGAACTCGCGGTCGAGCCGTTCGGAGACCACTCGTGCTTCGTTGCCGGCCGGTAGGACGCTCGCGTCGGGCGTGGAGAACTGCGCCCGAAGGAACGGGCTGCCCATGACGCCGAGCGCGAGCACGATCACCACCACGTACAGTACGGGGCGGCGCATCACAGAGTGCGCGACGCGATACCAGACGCCGTGGTGTGTCTCGCCTGTGGCTACAGGTCGGCCACGGCGGATAAGCCGCCGAATGAAGAGCGCGTTCACGCGGTGGCCGAGCACGGCCAGGAGCGCGGGCAGGATCGTAAGCGAGGCGACCATAGCGACAAGGACGGCCGCCATGCCACCGAATCCCATCGAGCGCAAAAACACCTGTGGGAAGATCAGCAAACTGGAGAGCGAGATCGCGACCGTGAGCCCCGAGAACGCGACGGTGCGCCCGGCGGTTGTCATGGTGCGCACGAGCGCCGCTTCGACCGTGGGGCTCTGCGGCAGCTCCTCGCGGAACCGCGTGATGATAAAGAGCGCGTAGTCTATGGCCAGGCCGAGGCCGAGCAGCACGATGATGTTGATGGCAAACGTGGATACATCGGTGACGAGCGTGAGCAGGCGCAGCACCGTAAACGAGCCGAGCACGGCGATCGCGCCGATGGCCAGGGGCAGGCTCGCCGCCGCCAGGCCGCCGAACACAAAGAGCAGGAGCACGAGCAGGATGGGGTTGGAGAGAAGCTCGGCGCGTGCGATGTCCGCGGTCACGGCCTCGCCGATTGCCGTGCCGGCGGGCACGTTCCCACCGAGCTGCACCGAAAGCCCGTCGACCTCCAGCATAGGCTCGATCTCCGCCAGCGCAGTCTCGGCCTCATCCTCCGTGCCGCGCAGGTCCACGATGGCGAACGTGGCACGGCGGTCGGTGGAGACGAACGTCGGTGCGCCGGTGGAGTAGTACGATGCAACGCTCGCGATCTTCGCTTCGGGGAGCCGTGCGAGCGCGGTCGTCACAGCCGCGCGGTATGCGGGGTCGTCCACGGTGAGCGTCTCGCTGCGATACAACGCGACCACATCCGCACCGCCGCGGCCGAGGCCGGTGTCGAGGCGCTGCGCTGCTTTGTATGAATCGGAGCCGGGGTCGTCGAACCCGCCGTTCGTCATCGCCCCGAAGACACCGGTGCCCCAGACGGCGGCGAAGACAATGAACGCCGTGCCGAGCGCGAGGATGAGCTTGCGATACGTGTAGGTCAGATGGCCGATAGAGCGAAACATTGTTTTCTCCTGACTGGCTGCCGATGTTCGTTGGTACACACCGCGTTGATTTGCGATCCTGGGCTCAATGTTCTGTCTGTTTGGTTTAGGACCTCCTTGCTCCTGGCTCGTCATGTAGCTAGTTATCAGTCACTACCTTTTCAGCGCAAAAAAGAGCACCAACTCAATGCTCGAAGG
>JACDAU010000002.1 GCA_013695265.1 Chloroflexia bacterium | reverse complement strand
GTGCTCTGCCTGCGCGCCGGAGAGCGGCACGACCAGCGGCTCCAGAAGCACCTGGCTCTCCCGCACGCCGGACGTGTCGGCCGCCTGCAGACGTTCCAGCAGGACGCGCTCGTGCGCGGCGTGCTGGTCCACGAGACACATCCCCTGTGGTCCTTCCGCGATGATGTACGTAGACGCGAGCTGTCCGAGTAGCCGCAGGGGCGGCAGGCGGCCCTCGGCGTGTCCAGTTGGCTCAAGCTGCTCAGGAGCCTCGAACGCCGATGGAAGCTCGCCCGGCACCCAGGTTCCACCCTGCATCACTTGCTCCGCAGTTCCCGATACTGGAGAAAATGCGAACTGCGCCACGGAGATGGGCTTCTCGGAGCGCTCGTCCTCGGCTGCCCCGCGGAGCGCCGCGCGCACGCTTCGGCCCACGAGGCTGGAGACGCCGCGCTCGTCCGCGAAACGCACCTCGCTCTTCGCGGGATGGACGTTCACATCCAGTCGGTCTAGCGGCACCTGAACGTCCAGCACAGCGACAGGGAAGCGGCCAATCATCAACAAGGAGTTGTATGCATCCTGGATAGCGAAGAGCAGGGAGCGGCTCTGGACCCACCGATGATTGACAAAAACATGTATGTCCGACCGATTCGCCCGCGACAGTGGAGGCGTGCTCAGTAGGCCAGTGAGACTGCCCGGCGCCTCGCTCGCTTCGATGGGTACCAACCTCTCGATCAGCCGCCAGCCGTAGACGGACGAGACGGCCTCGCGCAAATCTCCCGATCCGCTACTGTGCAGCGCCTCCCGGCCGTCAATCAATACCTTGAAGGCGACGCCTGGATGCCCGAGGACATAGCGCCGCATCACCTGTTCAACCCGGCTTCCCTCGGCCGATGGACCTTTCAGGAAGCGCAACCGTGCGGGCGTATTATAGAAGAGGTCGCGGACCTCCATCTGTGTGCCCTCAGGACAACCCAAGGCGGTCTCGCGGGTCAACGTCGGCCCATCATACTGTGCCTCGATGCCCGGCTCACCGGCTCTGCACGTGCGGATGCGCAGGCGGGAGACGGAGGAGATGGCGTGCAGTGCTTCACCCCGGAAGCCGAGTGAGCGAATTGCGGCGAGATCCTCGATGCCGCGAAGCTTGCTCGTGGCATGGCGTGCCGTGCAGAGGGGCAGGTCGTCCCGCGCCAGCCCGGTTCCGTCGTCCACCACCCGGATCAGGTCAAGACCGCCGCTCGTAATGAGTACCGTGACAGAGCGCGCACCCGCATCGAGCGCGTTGTCCACCAACTCCCGGACCACGGAGGCCGGCCGCTCCACCACCTCGCCCGCCGCGAGCTTGGCGGCGGTGCCCGCCTCCAGTACCATGATCGTCATCTGCTACTCACCTCAGTAATCAATACTAGCAGGCTTGTTGACCAGTACAACCACGCTATGCCACATCCAATCGGTGATAGAATGAGCAATGCATGAGAGACTATACAAGACGCAGGCCGTTGTGCTGCGCCGCTACGACTTTGGGGAGGCGGGGCGGCAGCTGGTAGTCTTTACGCCGAACCTCGGGAAGCTCTCGATGATTGCAAAGGGCGTGAAGCGGGTAACCAGCAAGCTTGCCGGTCATCTAGAACCACTGACCCTCAGCACTATCGTCGCCGCGCGCGGGCGTAACCTGGATACAGTCACTCAGGCCGATACAGTCGAGTCTTTTGCCCATGCGCGCACCGACCCCGATCGGGTGTACTACGGGCTTCTCGTCATCGAACTGCTGGACAAACTCACACTCGAAGGTGAGGCAAATCGGGCGCTGTGGGACCTGCTTATCCAAACGCTACGCCGCATTGATGGCGATGACGACCCGTGGACGGCTGCGGCATACTTTCAAGTGCGGCTCCTCGTGCTGTCCGGGTACAAGCCCGAGCTGGGTCGGTGTGTTGAGTGCGAGGGCGCGCTGGACGCGCGCAACCTCCATTTCAGCCCGACGCTGGGCGGCACCCTTTGCCCGAACTGCCGCACGGCGGACACCGCCGCGTTTGCCGTGAGCGCGAACGCCGTAAAGCTTCTGCGACTGGCTGCATTGCCGCCGTATTCAGAGTATGCCCGCATACGGATCCCCACGACAGTGCGAGACGAGATCGACGCGATCCTTCATACCTACCGCCTCTCTATCACCGACCGCGAAGTGGGGAGTGCCACGCTGCTGGAGTCGCTGAAGCGTACCAGCTACCGGCCGATGGGTCGCTGACGCGACGCGTAGGGTCTGGGTCCGCAGGCAGTGACGCTTGCCGCCCCAGACGAAGCCGCTCCACGTGCGGCGGACGAGGGATTCTGCATCGCCCGCACCTCCCACAAATGAACGAACGCGTGCCTGGGGGAGTAAGCGACTTTAGAAGCGTCCCCGCATAGCATCGCCGAAAATATGCGGCGGCAGGGCGTTACCGGACGACACGAGGCGCTCGTAAAACTTGGGCCGGGTGCCCGTAGGCTTCATCGCCCCCAAGACGCCGCCTTCAGGCGACACGCCCTTCTCCTCGAACAGGAACACATCCTGCAATACGATCTTATCCCCCTCCATACCCTGAACCTCGGTGATGTGCGTGACCTTGCGCTTCCCATCACGGAGACGGGTCTGTTGCACGATCAGGTCGATCGCGCTCGCAATCTGCTCACGAATGACCCGGACCGGCAGGTCCAGCCCGGCCATCATGCTCATCGTTTCCAGACGGGAGAGCGCGTCGCGCGGGGTGTTTGCGTGTAGCGTCGTCAGGGACCCGTCGTGGCCCGTGTTCATCGCTTGCAGCATGTCAAGCGCTTCCTTGCCGCGGCACTCGCCGATGATTATCCGCTCCGGGCGCATACGGAGAGCATTGATCACCAGGTCGCGGATCAGAATTGGTTCGTTTCCCTCATTATCCCGAGGCCGGGACTCCAGCGGTACCACGTGGCGCTGATTGAGCTTGAGCTCGGCAGCGTCCTCAATCGTCACGATGCGCTCACCGTCCGGGATGAAGCTGGAGAGCATATTGAGCAGCGTGGTCTTACCGGAGCCCGTACCACCACTCACGACGATGTTGAGCTTCGAGTCTACACAGGCGCGCAGGAACTCCGCCATCTCCGCCGTAAAACTGCCGAAGCCAACCAACTGCTCCACGGTCAGCGGGTTCTTGGAAAACTTGCGGATCGTGATCACGGGACCAAGCAGGGAACAGGGAGGGATAATCGCGTTGACGCGTGAGCCGTCTGGCAGACGGGCATCCACCATCGGACTCGAAACATCGATCCTGCGCCCGAGCGGCTCGACGATGCGATTGATGATCTCCATGACGTGATCGTTATTGCGGAACTTGGAGTCGGTCTCAACGAGCTTGCCCGAGCGCTCTACCCAGATCTGCTCCGGCCCGTTCACCATGATCTCGCTTACCGTCGGGTCATCTACCAGGATCTGTATCGGTCCGAGCCCGAGCAAGTCGTCCATGACCTCGCGGGTGATCATGCGGAGCAGGTCCGCCGTCGGAGTTACGCCCGCCTCGGTTAACGCGCCACGCGCCTCACCGTCCACCAAGGCGAGCAGTTGTGAGCGATAGAGGTGCCGGGCGGTACCCGACATCGTGCTATTGAGCCGCTGTGACAACCCCTGGGCGATGTGCTGCAAGTTCTCAGGTAGTTGCATTACGCTTCTTGCCGTGGCTATAGGAGTCGGGGGCGGCGCTGCGGCTGGAGCAGGAGGGGCATGGGAGGATTGGACCAGGGGTGAAGGTGCATGCGCGGGGGCAGGGGCCCGTTTAATCAGTGACATCGACTCCTCCACGGTTGCAGGCTGCAGGGTAAAGCTACCAACTGGTAACAGCGTACAATGTGCGGCAGAGCGGCACCATAGGACAATCGTCCTGCCTGTCAGAGCTCCTCGGGGATCGGCAGGCCTGAATATCGCCGTGGACGTTGCTCGTCCCCCGGCTCCTCCGCAACGGGCAGGAGCTGGTCCTGCTGATCCGGTTCTGACGCCTGCGAGCCCGGCGGATTGGAGGGCGGCTGCTTCTCCGGTTCCGGGGCGGGCTGCTCCGCCGACAATTGTCTGGAGACGACCTTGAAGACTTCGTCCGCGGTCAGATCGCTGGTATCGACGCGCACTGTGGCCGCTGCTCGCGCGGAACGAAGCCGATGGAGCTGCTCCTCGTAACTTCCCTCGCTCATCCGTGATACCCTCCGGCGCTTAACTGCCTCATACGACGCATGCAGATAGACCGTGGTGGGCGCGCCGCTCCATCGCCACAGCTCCGGGATCGACGAGTGTTCCTGTGCGACCGTCCGGGCAGGCAAACCTCTTTCGCGCAGGTGGTGGGCAAGCGTACTTTTTCCCGCCGCGCAAACGCCGATGATCACGATTTCCAAACTTTTTCCAGTCAAACTACCACTCCTTCTCGCTGAGCATATCCTGGCGCAGCGGAACGGTTACCGCCATGATTCGTCGCTCGTCCGAAGCCTCCTGCGCTAGAACGCCCAGCACTGCGACCGACATATCATCGACCGGACGACCCCGATCCCGGTGCAGCGCGTCGCCAAGGATGCGCTCGGCCACACACCGCGCGTTCGGGGCATCCACAACGTGACCGCAAACGGTCGTGCCGATATCCACCGCAACACCTGTTCGCGACCCAGCACGAGCAATCCCATCGGTGACGGCAATGACCCAGATGTTCTCCCCCAATGGAACGGTGCGTTGGACTGGCCACAGCCGATCACTCATCCCGAGGGGCATAGAGGAGTCATCCGCTGCCTCGACAGCGCCGTCATGTACAAAGTACGCCGTGATATCGGTGTTTCGCGTAATGGTCAGTACGCGGTGCCGGGTATCGGCCGTGATCGTTGTCAGGGTGCAGCTTACTTTCCCGCCCTTGTAATGGTACAGATGATCACCAACCGCTTCGTGGACTGCTGTGTCCCGGACGCCGTCCTTGAGCAGCGATACCGCCCGCGCGGTAACGAGACTACTCAGAAGTTTCGCGCCAATGCCGCTGCCCTGCGCATCTGCCACGACGACGCTGAAGCCCCCTCCCGGCCGCTCGACAACCTCAACGGTGTCACCGCTATCGCGCGATGCATAACGATTCAGTTTCCCAACGCCAATGAGCAATCGCGGCAAACATTCCCTCCTCGTTTCCCGATCATAACACAGGCGCCAAGTCTCCACCAGAGAATCGCAGGTTGGCAACTTCCCTCTGCGCGGCGTTGTGCCCGGTACTGCGCTCAGCGTATCCGGTCGTACCCGTTCACGCAGGTCCGCTATCATTGAGACGGTTCGGGGCCCTGGACGATAGGTGGCGTAACGCCGATACGGTAGAATGGGTTATAGGAGACTGATGGACGCACAGTACGAGCCGGTCATCGGCCTGGAAGTTCACGCACAACTGCTGACCCGCAGCAAGATGTTCTGCCGCTGCGGCACAACCTACGCCGGTGCGGCCGCGAACACTCATATCTGCCCCATCTGCGCTGGCTTCCCCGGCGTCCTGCCCGTCACAAACGCGCACGCCGTTGAGCTTGCCACCCGTGTTGGCATCGCGCTCAGTTGCGAAATCGCAGAAACCAGCCGCTTCGACCGCAAGCATTACCCGTACCCAGACCTGCCGAAGGGGTACCAGGTAAGCCAGTACGACCTTCCGCTGGCGTCCGGAGGTTCCGTGACCCTCGGCGACGGCGAGGAATCCCGACGGATTGGCATCGTTCGCGTCCACATGGAAGAGGATACCGGCCGTCTTCTGCACCGGACAGCGCCCAACGGAACGGTATACAGCCTCGTGGATCTCAACCGATCCGGTGTTCCGCTGTTGGAGATCGTGAGCGAACCCGAGATACGATCCGCAGCTGAGGCGCGTGAATATGTCATGAAACTCCGGCAAATACTGCGCTACATCGGCGCGAGCAGCGGCAACATGGAGGAAGGCGCCCTCCGCTGCGACGCGAACGTTTCCGTTCGGCCCTTCGGGGAGTACGTGCTTGGCGCGAAGGTCGAGATCAAAAACCTCAACAGCTTCCGCATGATCGAGCGCGCAATCGACCACGAGATCAGCAGACAAATACAAGCCCTGGAGGCGGGTACTACGATCGAGCAGGAAACCCGCGGCTGGGATGAGGCTGCCGGTGTGACCCTCGCGCAGCGCACCAAGGAATACGCGAGCGATTACCGGTACTTCTCCGAACCGGACCTGCCGCCGCTCACGGTTTCAGCAGATCGGCTGCGCGATGTGCTAGGGAAGCTCGCGGAGTTGCCAGATGCCCGCCGCGCCCGCCTTGTATTGCAGTATGGCGTGACGTCGGATGATGCCTCCGTTCTGACCACCACGCGCGAAACGGCCGACTACTTTGAAGCAGTCGTTGCGCATCTGGACGGACGAGCGCCAGCTCGGCTGGCTGCGGTTTGGGTGACGGGGGAGTTGTTCCGACTGCTTAACCGCGACGCCCTGTCGATTACCGATTCACGGGTAACACCGACGCTTCTGGCGGAGCTGGTAGAGATGGTCCACTCAGGGGAGGTCAACCGCGGCTCTGGTCGAGCCATCCTGGAGGAGTTGTACGAGTCGGGCGGCTCCCCCCGTGGTATCGCGACCGAGCGCGACCTCACGCAGATCTCTGACACGGACGCCCTCGCACCAGTGGTTCGCACTGTGCTCGATAACAATCCGCGAGCAGTCGGCGAATATTTCAGTGGCAAGCAGCAGGTCATCGGCTTTCTCGTGGGTCAGGTGATGAAAGCAACCGGAGGTACCGCAGATAGCGCAACCGTCCGTGCGCTGCTCCTCCGCGAGCTTTCCGAACAGCCCGCTGAGGGGCCGGTTTCACAATAGACACGTGCGCCGCAGCAAGCGGCCGGCGGACGATATTCCAGGGACCAGACGGTGATCGGCTCACTAGTCAAAGTAGACGGGGGTACGGGACATGGCTCAGTTGGAAGCAACCGACTCGAAAGTCTTCAATGTGTTTGATGTAGCGCAGCGCCAGTTTGACATCGCGGCAGACCTACTCGGCCTGGAGGACGGCCTGCGGCTCGTGCTGCGCACCACGAAGCGGGAGTTCACCACCCACTTTCCGGTGCAGATGGACGATGGCGATGTCGAGGTGTTTACCGGCTATCGGGTACAGCACGACCTGGGACGCGGGCCCGCGAAGGGGGGCATACGCTACCACCCGGACGTCACCCTCGATGAGGTGAAGGCACTCGCCATGTGGATGACGTGGAAGTGTGCCGTCGTCCGTCTACCGTTCGGTGGCGCAAAGGGCGGGGTGATTTGCGACCCGAAGATGATGTCGCTCGCCGAGTTGGAAAAGCTCACCCGGCGCTTCACTACCGAGCTTGCACCGATCATCGGACCGGACAGCGACATCCCCGCGCCCGATGTAAACACCAACGCCCAGACGATGGCCTGGATCATGGACACGTACAGTATGCACCACGGCTATAGCATCCCTAGCGTCGTCACCGGCAAGCCCGTGAACGTGGGCGGCTCGGAGGGGCGGGTCGAGGCGACAGGACGGGGCGTCGTGTTCACCATTGAGTCAGCGGCCCGCGAGATCGGACTGGACCTCGCAGCCGCCAGGGTAGTGGTGCAAGGCTTCGGCAACGCGGGGTCCGTCGCGGCGACGCTCCTGCATCGGGACTATGCCTGCCGAATCATCGCCGTCAGCGACACCAGCGGCGGCATCTACAGCGAGGCTGGGATTGATCCCACAGGCGCGCTGACATACAAGCGGCAAAACGGGTCGCTCGTCGGCATGCCAGGTACCGAGCCGCTAACGAACGGCGAGTTGCTCGCTCTGGCCTGCGACATACTGATACCGGCTGCCCTGGAAAACCAGATCCTGGAGTCAAACGCGGGCAACGTCCGGGCGCGAATCATCGCTGAGGCCGCGAACGGCCCGACGACGCCGGAGGCGGACCGAATCCTGTACGGCAACGGCCAGATGCTCATCCCTGACATTCTGGCGAACGCCGGTGGGGTCACGGTTAGCTACTTCGAGTGGGTGCAGGACAAGCAGGCGTTCTTCTGGAAGGAAGCGGAAATCAACGAGAA
>JACDAU010000545.1 GCA_013695265.1 Chloroflexia bacterium | reverse complement strand
AGGCAAGCACGATCGCGTCCGTGTCCAGGTATCGTTCCAGCCGCTCGGCAAGTTGCCGTCCGGCGTCATGTCTGTCCAGAAACCGCATAGTCCGCTGCTCTCCCCCCTTTATCGCACGACACTCAGCAACGGCCACGCCACGATGCCTGACCATAAAGTCGCGACTCTGCTGAGATCGGTTACAAGGGTGCTCCAGTATCCACATGAGCGCCAGCAGAGCTGTGCGCTGAATGTACACAATCACAGGCGGCCGTCAGTGGTGAGTCGGCCCGAGTGGGTCTTCGGGAGCGTACATGACAGGCTACATGTTCGGTCGGCACGATTGCCTGCTGAGTCGCGCATTCCGCCGAACTTCGAGCCGGAACGCCGCCCACGGACCGAGGCTGAGAAACGCGCACGTGCCACAGGCGTGGACGAGCATCGGAAGCACGGAGGAGCCGCTGTCAGGGCCGAGCAGAAAGAGCGCGCCGAAGAGACCGCCACCGGCTGTAACTCCCACGACCGCCCGCCAGCCCCATCCCGCTGGGATGTGATACAGACCAAACAGCGCCGTTGAAATGAGCCACGCTGCCGGTGCGCCGATGCGCCCCTGTAACCAGCCCAGCAACAGCCCACGGAAAAAGAGTTCCTCCGCCGGAGTATTCAATATGACATAATACAAGCACTGCACGGCGTTGTCTGCGTCGGTTGGCACGACTATGAAGCGCACGTACCGCCGTCGAAACCACCAGGCGAGCCACGCGAACGGCGGTCCGAGCAGTGCGGCGAAGGCGATCTGCATCCCGAGTTGTGCTGTCGTGAACCCGATCGTGCGCGCCGAGAGAGGCGTGAGAGCAACGAGCAATAGTGGCAGAAACAGCAGCGGCAGAACGCGAAGGGGCAGGTCCCAACGTATCCACCGCCACGAGTCTCGTGGGGTACTACGGGCCGCGGCGAGGAGGGACGGCCGAGCGCTCACGAACGATCGAACCTGGCACGCCGAACATGCCCGACCGAGGTGTGTGTAACGAAAAGATCGAGTGCCCTACGGCTCAAATGAACCGAAGTCATCGAATCGACTGAGGTCGCGGGCCACGTACCGGCGAACAGGCTCACCTCTGGACAGGTGCTCACGTACGATCTCGCGCACGGCGTCCGACGTAAGGCACGAGTACCATATCTTGTCTGGGTGTACAACCATGCTCGGTCCTTCGTCACACAGCTTATTGCACGCGCCGGGACGGGTGCCAACGTCGTCCTCAAGTCCATGCACCGCGAGTTCCGCGTCGAGCAGTTCCGCGAGCGCGGCGGAGTTGCGCGCCGAGCAGTGCGGCCCCCGGCAGATCGCGACGCGCCTTCGCTTCTCGAACATGTCCATAACGGTACCTCACCCGATTATATCACCACGCCGCTGTGCTACACTGCCCGACGATGCGGGCCTGAAAGGGGATGCGCGTATGCTGCGGATAGGGATCGTCGGGGCAGGCACGCGCGGCCGGATGTATCTGCGCGCTCTCCGCACCGTCCCCGATGTTGCGGTGGCAGCCGTCGCGGAAAACTCCCCGCGGGCAGCCGAGGCTATTGAGCGCGACCTGGCCGTTCCCACGTATCCATCGCACGAGGCGCTCTTCGCGGGTGAGCGGCTGGACGCGGTGGTGATAGCCACACCGGACTTCGCCCACCGAACACCCGCGCTTGACGCCGCGCGCGCCGGGCTGCACCTGCTGATCGAGAAGCCGCTCGCGAACACCGTGGAGGACGCCACGGCCATCAGAGACGCCGTTCACGCCGCCGGGGTGCAGTGCATGGTCGCGTTCGAGAACCGCTGGAACCCGGCGTTCGTGCGCGCGCGTGCGGCAATTGACGCCGGGGCGGTCGGGAACGTGCTCTCGCAGTCGGCGCATCTGAGCAACACCTATGCTGTGCCGTTGTCGATGCTTTCGTGGAGCGCGCAATCCAGCCCCGGCTGGTTCCTGATGCCACACACGGTCGATCTGGCGATCTGGCTTTCCGGCAAGCGGCCAGCACGCGTGTACGCCACTGGCTTCCGGGGCGAGCTCGCGCGCCGGGGCGTGGACACCTGGGACGGGATCCACGCACTGCTCACGTTCGAGGATGGAACCTCTGCCACACTGGAATCCCTCTGGGTTCTGCCCGATTCGATGCCCTCGGTCGTCGACTTCAAGTATCGCGTGATCGGCAGCCATGCCGCGCTGTATATCGACCAGCAGGACCAGGGACTTTGGAGCGCAGGCGAGCGCTTGCGGTTTCCAGGGACCACCGTTCTGGATGTTGATGGCACACCGCAAGGCTTCCCCACCTGGATGGCCGTCTCCTTCGCCCGCAGCCTGCTCGCCGGAGCGGCACTCTCCCCCGGTGTAGAACACGGCCTGCTCATCACGCACGTTGTGCAAGCGATCCACGAGTGCCTTGTTGACGGCTCACCTCGGTCACTGACGTAGAATTGAATCGTGGATTGGTGCTCCCGAGTCAGCGCGGTGTGTAGTGGGGCCATTGCAGCTCGAAGCCCAGCACGTCGGTGAGCGTGCGCTGAAAATTCGCGAGGTGATGGGCGTCGTTTCGCACCTGCCTGGGATTCAAGTGCCGCTGATGACAATAGGCGGCAAGTGCTCCCGCAGCCTCACCGATGTTCCACTCCACCGGGTGCAGCCGATAGCAGCCGTTTGTGATATGCGTCGTGCCGAGGTTCTTGTTCGCGGGCAGCAAGTTCTCGATGCGCACCGGAATAAGCGCACCAAGCGGAATCTGAAACGGCCACGAGGAGATGTCGACGTAGTTGCGCCCGCCCGTGCTCGGGTGGAGATCGATCCGATAACTGCCGATGCCCACGCTATCAGCGAACGCCTCCGCTCCCTGGACGTCGCCTCGGGCCTCCACGCCAACGTGCTGCTCCAGCACCGTAAACTCGGCCCGGATGCGCCTGCTCTCGCGAACATACAGGGACTTCGCAATCCCGTCGGTCGTGCCTGCCACGTCCGGACGCAGGCGCAGGCCGGGATACCCTTCGCCACTGTCGTGCCGGGGCGCCTCGGTTTGCATCCAGTAAAGGAAGGAGAGGCTGATCTGCCGCGCCGCCTCCATACTCTGCTGTGCCTCGTCCTCGGGCACACCAAGCAGTGGCCGGAGCCAGTAGTCGATCTGCGGCCAGTTCACGATTGTGATGTCGGAGGGAAACACGCCCTCGGGATAATGGCCACGGTACAGGATCCGCCGGTAACGCCAGAAGTCCCGTGCGTCGGGTCCATTCACAGGATCGCTGAAGAGCGGCATGTGGCGCGCTTCGAGGGTTTGCGGGTCGACATCCATCCATCCGAGGTGCGGCCCCGGCCAGAACGGCGCACGGTATTGCTTCCAGAACGCGTACGCTTCGGGTCGCTCGATCGTGTGATCCTCGCCTGGCAGGTAGTCGATCGCGAAGCACCAGCTCACGGCCTGCTGGTCGAGCGACTGTGCTGCCCCCTCGACGGCGTGCGGCTCACCCGTCTCCGCCTGGCTCTCCGCCCCTATGACGTGCTCGACCCCGGCGAGCGGCAACAGATCACCCAGTTCCGTCGCGTCAAGCACGTACGGCGCGCGCACAACCACGTCACCACCAGTGCTGGCGCGCAGCGTTACAGCGCGCACCTGGTCGCCGTCCACCTCCGCAGCGACGGGGCGGTGTTCAAGCAGCACATCAAGCTGCCGACTGGACCGATAGGGGGCAAGCATTTCCTCGATAACGGCCAGTGCCACGTGAGGCTCGTGGCAGAGAGCGCTCACGTATCCCGCTCCTGGATTCAGGTGCGGATCCGCGCGCGGCCCCGGCAACAGCGGATAGTTGCGGCGATAATACCCCCGGATCCCCTCCCGGAGACGGCGGTAACTCGCCGTACAGCCGGCCTGCTCGATCCACGGGTGCTCGTCCGGCGGCACCGCCTGCGCGGTAAGCTGTCCACCGAGCCAGTCGGTTTCCTCCGTGAGAACGACCCGTGCGCCGAGCCGCAGTGCGGCCAACGCGCCCGCCACACCGCCAAGCCCGCCGCCGACGATCAGCACGTCGGTCGCGCGCTCCTTCGGCGTCCGCTGCCCGGTGCTCACTCGCCGGCCATCCCTTCCATCAGGGACAGGTTCGCCACCCCCGCTTCGTCGACGGCTCGACCGACAACGGACACGATCGGGCCGACCGAGGGGGGAGCGCCGGGCAGGGTGACGGAGACGAGGTATTCACGGAGCTTCATGGGTCGTTCCTTTCGTGATGTTCCGGCGATGGTTTAGCCAGCCGCTGCCATGCCGACCAGATCCCCCGCTTACCTGCCAGAGCCGTGCCACAGCCGCCTCGTCGTAAC
>JACDAU010000538.1 GCA_013695265.1 Chloroflexia bacterium | reverse complement strand
GAATAGTACCGCACCTGTCATACCAACTGCGGCTGAATGGAAGTGCTTCTGTCAGTCCGAGCGTGCGAGGAATCCGTGGTCGGGGGTACGGATCCCTCACGGAGTTCGGGATGACATGCAATGGGGTTCAACCGGATTGCGGATTATTCGCGCACGCGGACCGGAGCCGTCGGTACGGGTGCCCATCCCGTACAGTGGTGGGCGCCACCCTTGAGCCGGGTAGGGGCAGGTCTCCGTGCCTGCCCGCGGGCCGCAGCCCGCCCCCTGCCATTCCGGAGGTTCAATCTTCTTGCTCACCGCTGTAGCGGTACTTTGTTGAACCTGGTCAAGGGGCCGAAAATAACAACTGCACGGCCGCTACATGCCGCGCCGTTGCTCGCGGTTCGGTCGCACCGAGCGGCCCGGCTGGATACACAGTACCCGCATCAACAAACTACCGGTAGGGCGCAGGTCTCCATGCCTGAACCCGTGAGATGCGTTCAGGGCCGTGGTGCGGTCCCATGGTCCCGGAGCCAGCGGGTGGCGAAGTCCACCGCCCCGCGCTGGGGAAAGTACCGGGCCTCGGCGCTGCCGGCTTTGCCGATCTTCGTGTGCTCGGTCTCGTCAAACGCGGCGCCGATCTCGGGAAACGCCTCGTCGTTCCAGTCCACGTCCTGGTACCGCTTCCACAGCCGGACACCACCCTCCACAACCGGCGCACTCTGGATGACCTGTTTCGCGCCACCGGCACGAACCTCAGCGAGGTGCAACGACGTGTTGTTCGCGTGCCCCACGCCGAGCAGGAGCACAAACCCGTCCAGCTCGTAGACGCGCGCCAGCGGCGACCCCTCGCCCAGGCCATATTCGAGGGTATGTCCGGCGGTGACGATCTCGGCGTTCGGCCCGCAGGCTGCGAACGAGACGATCGGGTGCGCGCTCCGCAGGCTGCCGGGCCACGTGCGAAACAGCTCGGCGATGCGCCCCATGCCCCTGCTGGGCGTCGTGCGAGGATCGAACGGCGGCATCTCGTCGCGCACCGTCTGCCACCACGCGCGCGGTATTGGCGGGTTCTGCCACCCGGCGGGATCTGAAAGGCCGGAGGAATGCGCGGGCATCACGAGCGTGCCGGAAGGGGTCAGCACGTCGCGGAGCGCCTGCACAACGGCGACCGGCCCGCCACAGACCCACCCGAGTGCGCTCATCGAGGAGTGAACCAGCACCGTGGCGCCCGACACCACCCCGAGTGCGCGGAGATCAGCCGCCAGGCTCTGACGCGTGCGGGGCGCGGGAGTGCTCTGTATGAGGTCGTGTTCTTTCGTGATGATCTCACACCTTTCGGGTTGCCGCGTCCGCCGGCGGCAAGGATAGCACAGTGCCCGTCACGCACGCCTACGGGGACGGGCTGGACACGTATCGTTGAGACGGTGCATGACGCGCCCGTCACGCGCGCATGCGGGGACGGGGCTGCGAGCGGCCCAGTGATACGAGAGGAAAGGCGGACGGGTTGCGGGGCGGTTGTCTGCGCCCTGCGTAGTGCGCCCGATAGCCGGGGGCGTACCACGCGACACCGACTGGAAGCTCGCGGCGTTAGCGCCGGATCGCCGCCCCTGCCCCCCGCGCTATTGAAAGCTCGACGGGGTTGTCGGTGATGATACCGTCCACACCAGCCCGGATAAGCCGGCGCATCTCGCAGGGAGCGTTGACGGTGTACGGACTGACGGTCAGGCCGCAGTCGTGGGCGGCAGCGACGAACTCGGGGGTGACGGAGGTCTGGCATGGCGCAACGCCCTGAGTGTAGCGTGCCACAGCATCAAGTGCACGCGCCGTCACTGCATCGCTGTCTGGCAGTATCAACTGGATGCGCGGTATCCTGGGTGCGAGCAGCGCGAGCAAGCGCAGACTGCCAACGCTGAACGACTGTAGCGTCACGTCGCGCTCGGCGTCCGAACCGTCGAGCACGCCCGCCTCGCGGAGACCGTCGAGCAGGCGCTGCTCCAGATCGGCGTAGAGATCAGGACGCTTGAGGTGGATCAGGAGCGTCGCCCGGCCACGGGTTAGGTCCAGCACTTCGGAAAGGGTGGGCACGCGCAGCCAGCCACGCTCCCACGGCGCCTTTGCCCCGGAATGGTAGAACCACGAGCCGGCGTCCAGGCGCTTGATCTCCGCCAGGTCCAGATCCCGAACGGACCCCGAGCCGTTCGTGGTACGGTCCAACGATGCATCATGGATGCACACAAGGTGATTGTCGCGGGTCAGGTGGACGTCGGTCTCGACCCATTCAGCCCCGAGTTCGAGGGCGGTGAGGATGGCGGCGGGGGTGTTCTCGGGGGCCAGGGCGGATGCACCCCGGTGCGCGATCATGCGTGGTCGGACCATCGCGGCAACTCCTTGCCCGGTTATCGACATCATGCGTCCGCGTCGCTGCTTTGATACATCATCATCAGTATACTACTGGCGCGCTCCGAGGCGTACAAGGTTCGAGGATCAGCCATAACACTCCGTTAACCTTCGATAACATCCTGTTAACTTCATCGAGTTTCTTGCGCCGTGGCCGGGCGCGACAACGGAGACTCACGGCAGGTCGTCTGCCCCAGGTCTCCGTGTCCGCACCGCGAAACAGCGTCAGGGCTGGGTCGTGAAGTGCACGGCGTCTCGGTAGGGTCGGCCCCAGGCGTCCGCAAGGGTGAAGTGGGCGCTGTAGCGGGTATTCGGGGCGAGCGTTACCGTGGGTTTGAACGTGACCGTCTTCGTCGTGCGGGTGGTTGGCAGGGTGATCGAGATCCCCATCTCCATGCCGTCGGACGCCCGGACCAGGCTGATGCCTACGCCATTGGCATCGAGTCCGCCGCGATATGGGGAGCGCACCAGCGTGTACGTCCGGACCGGTTGGCTGAAGGAGAGGGAGATGTTCGGCACCCGAGGCGTATTGCTTGCGCCGGTCGCGGGCGTGCTCTCGAGCAGCCGGCCTGGCGCGGGCATCGTGGTGAACGACCACTGGTAGCTAAACGCCGCCCCGTCGATCGAGCCCTTGAACGTGGCGGTGTACCTGGTGCTGAAGGCCAGCGGGTTCTGCGGGATAAAGCTGAGGCTCGTGGAGTAGTAACTCAGCTTCGTCTGGTCGTTGCCTGGCGTGAGCTTATAGCCGTCGATGTTCGCGCCGTCTCTGGCGCGCACCAGCGTCATCTGCGTGTAGCGAAGGTTCGCGTTGTAGCGATACCACGTCATCGACACCGGGTAGCCGGTGGGGAAGCTGCCGCCAAACTGCGCGACCGGGCTGGGGCTCTCGCCGTCGAGCCGCGTGCCAACGCCGACCTGGTTGGTCACCGGCCACCGAGTAACACCGCCGGTCTTGTTGTAGTCACCGCCGAAGTCGAGCACCTGCACTGCGCGGCCGTTGAGGTAGTACGGGCCGAAGCCGACGTGCTCCGTGCGCGGGCTGACGATCGGGAATCTATGGTAGATCGCGGTCATCCACCACTGCATGGCGTTGTCGGTGACGAGGGGCGTTCGGGTGCCGCGCGCGCCGAGGCTGCCCATGTAGTAGTTCTCGGTGATCGAGTCGTTGGTATAGCCGTACAGGCGCGCGCGGTCGCCCGGCGCGTAGCCAATGTAATACTGGCTCGTGGTGCGGCTCTCATAGTGACCATGCTCCCCGGTTTGCAGCACGTAGCGCGCGTGTCCGATGGCTGCGGAGTTCAGGCCCGAGGTTGAGCTGACCGCCGGCATCCCGACCATGCTGCGGTAGCGGTTGGCTTCGTCGCGGGCGCGCTGCTGTTCCTGTGCGGTGGTGATCCCGGCGGCGTCGGCTGCGGGTGTGAGTAGTGCGAGCATCAGGAACGCCAGCCCCAGGGTACGTGCGAGTTTCGTCATCGTGGTGAGACCTCCATGCCCCGGCCCACACTGGGCGGGATTAACGCTTCACCCACAGACTAACAACGGTCGCAACGAACCCGCATGGTACTATGGTGCTAGTTTCAGCCTAGGACCGGTCATCAGGTGTTCGCTATGAGGCGTCCGCTATTAGCCGTCAGCCCGCACCATTCGGCGCCGAGTGATAGCCGGACGCTACTCCGTAAAACCTGATGCCCAACACCTGACACCTACGGGAGGCACAACCATGCGACGCATTGAGCCAGGGCCGGGGCAGGAGTCGGTATGGGACTACCCCAGGCCGCCGCGCGTGGAGAGCACGTCCCGGCGGGTGCGGGTGTTGTTCGGGGGCGAGACGATTGCGGACACCACCGAGGCGAAGCGGGTGCTGGAGACGAGCCATCCGCCCGTGTACTACATTCCACCGGAGGACATCCAGGCCGAGTTTGTGCGCCCCACGGCCGGGAGCTCGTGGTGCGAGTGGAAGGGCGAGGCGGCGTACCTCACGGTGCAGGTCGGCGGACAGCAGGTGGAGCGCGCCGGGTGGTACTACCCGGAACCAACGCCGGGCTTCGAGGAGGTGCGCGGACACGTCGCCTTTTACCCCGGCAGGATGGACGCCTGCTACATCGACGACGAGCGTGTGGCCGCACAGGAGGGCGACTTTTACGGCGGCTGGGTCACCGAGGAGATCGTCGGGCCGTTCAAGGGCGCACCAGAAACCATGGGCTGGTAGGTCCGGATGTCCAGTGAGAGCCGCGCAGTCACGAGAGACTGCGCCGTGGCGGCGTTCGCTGGTGACTAGCCTGAGGGCGTCATCGCCAACTTGTCATCGTACTTCCCCCGTCCACAACCCTCGTGATGGTCTCGATGTTAGTGCCGTGAAAGTCGCGATGAAACAACCGTACACGTAGGTGTCCGCTTCTTCTGACGTATGTGCGCTGTAAATACACTAATCTCCTTCTACGGCGATGGGAAGAAGAATGGATCCGCCACGCCGCTCGTAGCGGCGACCCACCGGGTCGCCCGGTCTCGCGCAACCCGCCGCCGCGCCCTTGCCGTGCGGCTCAATGCCCACGCCTACAGCTGTAGATACTCGATCGCCGCGTCCTCGTGCGAGAACACAGCCGTCACCTCATAGCTGCCCGTCTCCCCCGTCTCCTCATCCCGATCCGCCGTCCAGGATGCGCTCGGCTAAACGCACCACGTCGTCCTTCAGAATTCCATCGAAGTGGAGGTCCCAGAGGGCGTTCAGAAGAGCATCTCCTGCCTCCTCATCCTCGAACTCGTCCGCTAGATCCACGCAATCACCGATGAGTAACGTCTTGGCCCAGGCACGCAGTGCTTCCATGTCCGCTCGCTGCCTCAGCAGCCCTTCAGCGAAATCTCTCAAGTAGATAGTTGCCACAACGTCGGGTGGATTGATAACGTGGTGGACATTTCCTTGAGTCCGGATCTGAATACCGATCTCCTCCAGGTCGGCGAGAGGTCTGAGACCACGGACAACCTGCAAAATGAGTTCCGTTTCCTTACCGGATTGGTTCACACAACACCTCATTGAGCCTTGACGTCGTAGTGGAGCAAGTCGCCGTCCGGGTCATAGGCTTCCTGCACTACATCCTTGGTACCGTCCGGCCTGACTGTACTCCGCATGATCTAGTATCCGTAGTTCCCCGGACGCGTCAGCACGACCATGACGCCCTCACCTGCGGTTGTACTGAGTTCGATGGTTTGACCTTAACCGGCTCTCCTGATAGCTCGTCTTGCTCCCTGCAACTGGGCCTC
>JACDAU010000518.1 GCA_013695265.1 Chloroflexia bacterium | reverse complement strand
CGACTGGCGCTATGCCCGGCAACGTGACGTCTAGCGCGCTATCACGTTGGGCAACGGCCTTAAGGTCCGCGCTCTTTGCGGAAAGCGCGTCATGCAGTGCCGCCTTCACATGGTTGGCGGCCTGCCCCGCGCTCCGCCGTTCCTCGGGAGTGAGGTCCGCAAGGCGAGATATAGCCGCCGCGAGCTCACCCTTGCGGCCGAGATACTGAACGCGCCAATCTTCGAGTTCCTGCGTGGTATCGACCGTGGAAAGATGGTCGAGCGCGCCGTTTTGTATGGCCAGTATCTGCTCAGGCAGGGACATGGAATGCTCCGTTTTCGTGCCGCGTTCGCTGTCGGCGTGCCTCGAACAGGAGCACCGACCCTGCAACTGCGGCGTTCAGGGACTCCATACCGGCCGCCATGGGAATGTTGATCGAGCGCGTGGCGAGAACCCTCGCCTCCTCGCCGAGACCGTCGGCCTCATTGCCAATCAGTATAGCACAGGGTTCCGTCAGGTCAGCCTCGTAGTACGGAACATCAGCCTCGGCGTGCGTGGCGTACACGCGGTACTCCAACGACAGAATTTGCATAAGATACTCCCACGTGAGCACCCTGAATGGCACGCTGAAGATTGCGCCCGCTGAGGCGCGCACTACCTTCGGACTGAAGGGATCAGCGCACTCTGGCGAGAGCAGCACCATCCCTGCCCCAGCCGCCGCTGCCGAACGAAGCAGTGTGCCGACGTTTCCGGGATCGCGAACGCGGTCGAGCACCAGACTGAGACCTGGCGCGGCTGCCACAGGCTGAGATCTATGATCAGGCAGGTTAAATCCAGCTAGCAGCCCCTGCGTCGTTCGAGTGTCCCCAACGGACGCTAGCACGCGCTCGCTCACCGGCAGGGCGAACACTTGCGCGGGGAGCGCGTCCAGGACTCGCGCAACGTGACCGCCAACGGTCAACAGCTCCGGCACATACGCGACCAGCACTGGTTCCACATCTGCATGCAGTGCCTGCTCGATGGCATGCGGCCCTTCGACGAGAAAAGCGCCAGCGGCCTCTCGGCCCCGGCGCTCTTTCAGACTTCGCAGCCATTGGACACGGCTGTTCGAAACGCTCGTAATCGGCGGTGTACTACGTGGTTTGGACACCACCGGCCTGCTTTGCCTGTTCCGCCAAGCCTGCAAACGCCACGGGGTCGTTCACCGCCAGTTCCGCCAACAGCTTGCGGTCCACGGCGATGTTCGCGAGCGAGAGGCCGTGGATCATCCTGCCGTACGTTATGCCGTTGAGGCGTGCGGCGGCATTGATGCGGATGATCCACAGCTTGCGAAACTCGCGCTTCCGGGCGCGGCGGTCGCGATACGCGTACCGAAGCGCTCGCATCATCGACTCGTTACCCTTACCGAATAGCTTACTGCGCGTCGCCCGGTGCCCCTTTACCTGATTGAGCACCTTGCGATGACGGCGTCTTGCTTGTACCTGATTTGTTGCGCGCGGCATCTTTTCTCCTACAGACCGTACGGTAAAGCCCGCTGCAACCGCTGCCGGTCGGCGGCGCTGACTGGCAGCATCTTATCGAACTGTCGACTCACCCGCTTCGACTTCTTGCGTCGCAGGTGGCTCTTCATGCCCTTGGTGCGCATGATCTTACCTGTGCCGGTCACTTTGAACCGGCGCTTCGCACTCTTATTCGTCTTCATCTTTGGCACGGTTACACTTCCCCTCCAGTGGGCACTTCGACCCCATCGGCCGCAGCGCGGCGGGGACGGCTCGCCTCCTTGCGTGGGCTAAGCATCGCGGTCATGCTCCTGCCCTCCATTTTCGGCGCCTGCTCAATGACCGCGGCATCGCCTAGCGACTCGATCACCTGGTTTAGGATGCCCTGCCCAATCTCGGGATGGACAACCTCACGACCTCGAAACCGAAGCGTCAGCTTCACCTTGTCGCCCGCATCGATGAACCGCTTCGTGCTGTTCGTCTTTGTTCGAAGATCATTCTCATCGATCTTCGGGAAGAGCCGCACTTCCTTGATGGTGATGACCTTTTGTGTCTTCCGCGATTCGCGCTCTCGCTTCGTCTGCTCATAGCGGAACCGCCCATAGTCGAGTAGCCGACAGACGGGAGGAATCGAGTTTGGCGCGACCTCAACGAGGTCCAGTCCCTTCTGTCGCGCCAGGTCGAGCGCCGCAAGCGGGTGCATGATGCCAAGCTGAGTACCACGATCATCGATCACGCGAACTTCGCGAGCGCGAATACGGTCGTTGATGCGCACGTTTTTGCTGATGGGTTACCTCCAGAGTGGGAACACGGGACACAGCACTCCGCGCCCCGATATGTCATCTAGTCTAGCAAAGGCAGGAACCCCGGTCAATCAGTCGAACCGACCGGGGTGGCAGCGGTTTCAGCGCTGTCGACGGTTGCCATATCACCCCATGCGCGACCCCACTTCCAGTCGGCCTTAAGCGGCACAGAGAGTGATACTGCGGATTCCATCTCTGCAATGACGAGCGCCGCCGCATCGGACAGTTCGTCCTCTGGCACCTCGAACACCAGCTCGTCGTGAACCTGAAGCAGCATGCGCGTCCGCAGGTTCCGTTTGTGGAGACGAGCAACGACGTTGATCATCGCCCGCTTGATGATATCCGCCGCCATTCCTTGTATCGGCATATTGATCGCCGCCCGGCGCGCCGCATCTCGTCGCTGCCCATTAGACGAGACCAGGTCGGGCAGATAGCGGCGGCGTCCGAGTGATGTCTCGACGTAGCCCGTCCGTTCGGCGCGCCGCAGTGTATCCTCGAACAAGTCGTGGATCCGTGGGAACTGCTCATTGTATTTTCGGACGAACTCCGATGCCACCGAGTGGCTCAGTCCCGTGTCGCGGGCGAGCCGGAATCCACTCATGCCGTAGATGATGCCAAAATTGATCGTCTTTCCAGTGCGGCGCTGATCGGGCGTCACTTCATCGAGCGGCACGTCGTACAACTGCGACGCGGTCAGCTTGTGGATGTCGTCGTCGCGGGCGAAGGCGTCCCGCAACCGCTCCTCACCGGTCAGATGGGCAAGGAGTCTCAGTTCCACCTGAGAGTAATCCGCGCTGAGGAGCACAGTTGTGCCATCCATGATCGCACTTTCGGGAGCGTTGCTCGCAACAAACGCCGTGCGCACCTCTCGTCCCAGCGGTGTTCTGACGGGGATGTTCTGCAGGTTCGGGTCGCTGGACGAGAGCCTGCCCGTACTCGCCACCGTCTGGTTGAAGCTCGTGTGTACCCTGCCGGTTTGGGCGTTCACGAGAAGCGGCAGCGCGTCTACGTACGTGTTCTTCAGTTTTGAGAGTTTGCGATACTGCAAGATCTCTATGATGATCGGATGCTTGTCACGGAGCGCTTCCAAAGCGTGCACGTCAGTCGAGTACCCCTTCGTCGTCTTACGACCGCCCTTCAGGCCGATCTCCTCAAAGAGCAGCTTACTCAACTGTTGCGGTGAACCGAGGTTGAACTCGTAGCCCGCCATTTCCTGAATGGTGGACACGAGGGTCTGAATCTGATCATAGATCGTGCTCGACAGCTTCTTAAGAGCATCGGAATCGATCGTGATACCGGCCAGCTCCATGTCGGCCAGAACCGGTACGAGTGGCATCTCCAGATCATCGAGCAGATGGCGCTGCCCACGCTCTTCCAGTTCCGGCTTGAAGAGGTGATACAGACGAAGCGTAATGTCGGCATCCGCGCACGCGTACGGCGCGGCTTCGGAAACGGGCACCTGCGCCATCGTGCGCTGCGTTTTGCCTTTGCCTATCAACTGATCGATCGGTGTCATATCTACACCAAGCCGCGTCACCGCCAAATCTTTGAGGCCCACGGAGGTCTCATTGAGAATAAACGCCGCGAGCGAGGTATCGAAGGTCAGAGGCGCCAGTTCCACGCCGTGCTGGCGCATGACCATGAGATCGTACTTCGCGTTATGCGCAACCTTTGGCGGTCCCTCCGGACCCAGGAGTGGCCTCAGTGCTTCAAGCACTGCGTCCCGGTCGCTGTCGCCGTCATCGTGACCAGTTGGAACGTAGTAGGCCGTTCCCTCCTCCCAACTGAAACTCAGTCCGACCAGCTCCGCCGATACCGCGCTTCTCTGATTGGTCTCCGTATCAAACGCCAGGCACGGGGCGGCGAGCGCATCTCGCACCACGTCCTGCACTTCCTCGACGGTGTACAGGGTTCGGTACCGCGTCTGCACTTCAGGCTGCATCGTGGGAGGATTCACGTCTATGGTGGCCGTAGACCCATTGCCCATGACCGGAAGACGTGACAACAGGCTTCGGAACTCCAGGTCCTGCAAAAGGCCTACGATAGATTCACGGTCGTATCCCTCGGGAGCGTTGATGAGCAGGCTTGCATCGACATCCAACTCGGTCACAATCGTCGCGAGTCGCTTACTCTGGCGCAACTGTGCCGTGTTGTCCTCCAGGGACTTGCGGATGCGGTCCGGCTTGACCTCCGCGATGCGTTCCAGTATCTGCTCTACATCGCCGTACTTGGTGATCAGGGTGCGGGCGGTTTTCTCGCCAACTCCAGGAACACCCGGGATGTTGTCACTAGAGTCGCCAACCAGTGCCTTGTAATCCGCGACGTAGTGGGCGGCGAATCCATAGCGCTCCTCAACTTCAGCCGGGTCGTACAGACGCACCTCGGAGAACCGGCCGTGGTTTGGAGTGGCGACGGAGACGTGGTCCGTGACCAGTTGCAGCATATCGGTGTCGCCAGTCACGATCACGCACTCGTGTCCCTCGGCTTCCAGTTTCTGGGCGAGACTGCCGATGACATCGTCTGCCTCATAGCCACGCATTTCATATACAGGAAAGCCGAACCGCTCCACCACCTCGCGGACGCGCCCGATCTGGGACCGTAGCTCCTCTGGCATGGCGACGCGATGCGCCTTGTACCCGGCATACTCGTCGTGCCGAAATACCTTACCGACATCGAACGCAACCGCGACTGATCGCGGTGACTCCCGTTGCAGGATGTTGATCAGCATCGAGCAAAAGCCTAGCACTGCGTTGGTGCGCTCCCCTTTCGAGGTGGTCAACTCAACGGGAAGAGCGTGAAATGCACGGAAGATCAGGGAATAGCCATCGACGAGGGCGTACTTCAATGGGAAAACTCCTCCTTGTGACGGCCACAATTATAACAGAGAAGCGGTTCGCTCCCGAGTCGGTGTGACCGGCAAAAGCCGATAGGATTGGAGGTGCTCGGTGGGTCAGGCGAAGGTCTTGACAGGTGGAGTTGTGAGGGGTTAGTATAGGGGGCGTTGCCTGGGGAGTGATTTTTGGGTAGCGGGGCACATTTACAGGGGGAAATAGGAAGCAGCAAGCGTGCGGGTAAGGACTGGAAGGC
>JACDAU010000501.1 GCA_013695265.1 Chloroflexia bacterium | reverse complement strand
GTGGTCTTGCCGACTCCGGGCGAGCCGAGGAGCAGGGTCACCGTTCCCTGTGGTACGCCGCCGCCCGTCAGTTCGTGGAGCCCAGGCACGCCCCAGGACAGGCGTCCCTCCGAGGGGCGGACCGTGTTTGGCATCGGCAGGGATTCGATCCGCGGATAGATTTCCAGCCCGTCGTAGGTGATCTCAAACGAATGCTTGCCACCAAGAGGATTCGCGCCGCGCAACTTGGTGACCTCAAGCTGTCGCAGCGCGGCGCGTCCCATCCGCGCTACATCGAGCCGAAGCACTGTGTCACTGATGGCCTCCGCCGCAGAGCTGACTCCAGGAGCGGCCGGCTCGTCCTCAACAAGCACGACCGTGCAGCCGATCATGAAGAGCGCGGAGCCGAGCCCGAAAATGAAGCTCTGCACCCCGACTTCATCGCCCGTGAGCAGGTGCAGGCTCCGCATGCTGTCGACGATCAGGAGCTCGATCCCCTGCTCCACGACGCTCGCGCGGATCTCCGAGAGGGTGGCGGCCAAACCGTCGTCCGTAAGTAGCCGCTGAATGTTCAGTATCTGGATCTCGCCGCCGATCAAGCTCGGGTCGAAGTACTCCAGGCCGTCGAGATACGCAATCAACTTCGCGTTTGACTCGGAAAGGGCGGTGAGAATCAAGGTCTTGCGCCCATCTCGTGCAAGCCGAAACGCAAGCTGGGTCGTCAGGATCGTCTTGCCGGACCCCGCAGGCCCTGTGACCAGCACGAGCGAGCCCCGTGGTATGCCCCCGCCGAGCACGGTATCCAACCCCGGTATCCCAGTTTCCAGCTTCTCCAACCCGCATCTCCTCGCTCGAACGCGGCACAAACCATGGCGCGCTTCGGGTGCGTACCATGGACCTTTTCTCACCCCTATAATACGGGATTGAACGCTTTGGCGTGGTGCTTGCCGGGTTGCCGCTGCCCGCACCACACAGGACTGACCCGTGGTGTTGCTTCGCCTACGCGCCGTGCTGCTTGTAAGAGTGTCGACATTGACAATCGCACTCTATACTACTTTTCTTGGTGTTTGTGACACGTACCCTTGATGCGAGGTGACAAACGGCCGAAGGGTGCTGGAGGCAACGATGGTTGATGATGCGGAGGGTCGCACGCTTGATGTCATGATCTATGGCGCTACGGCCAGCGGAGTAACGGCGGCGATCGCTGCCGCGAGGGCAGGGTTGCGCGTCGCCGTGGTCGAGGCGGGCCCGCACGTCGGGGGCATGGTCTCGGGCGGGCTGGGATGGACCGACCTGGGGGATCATGATGTCATCGGCGGCCTGGCGTTGGAGTTCTACGAGCAAGTCGGTCGTCATTACGGCGTGGAAACCTGGGGCGTCCTGGGCCCGGAGCCGCACGTTGCCGAGCGAATCTTTCGCGACTGGTTGCGGGATGCCGGAGTCGGGGTCGTTTTCAATGCCCGGCTGGATTATGTACAAAGAGAGGGGCGGTCCATCCAATGGATCACCACGGAGGACGGCCAGAACTTCATGGCGCGGGTATTCATAGACGCCAGTTACGAGGGCGACCTGCTGGCGCGAGCGGGCGTGCCCTATGCCGTTGGACGCGAGTCCGTCGAGCAGCACGGCGAGAGTTGGGCAGGACGTCAACCGATCCGTCCCGGCCAGCACAATTTCTCGGTACCCGTGTCGCCGTTCGACGAGCACGGCGAACTTCTACCCTTCATTCACCGCCGGCCGATGGCGCCGGAAGGATCGGAAGACCAGGGAGTGCAGGCCTACGGCTTCCGGCTGTGCTTGACGGACCGGCCAGAGAACCAGACGCCGTTTCCCAGGCCGGAGGCGTACGACCCAGGCGAGTTCGAGCTGCTCCGGCGGTATCTTGCCGCAGCCGGACCAGGGCTGCGCGCGGATCGGCTGATGAGTTTGAGTGGGAGGCTACCCAATGGCAAGTGCGACGCGAACTCCATCGGTCCATTCTCGACGAATCTCCTCGACGGCAGTAGCTGGGAGTATCCCGATGCCGACTACCGCCGGCGTCAGGAGATCCGCGACCATCACCTCCGCTACACGCAGGGGCTGCTCTACTTCCTCTCGAACGATCCGGGCGTACCCGAGCACATCCGTACTGAGATGAGTCGCTGGGGGCTGTGTTCGGACGAGTTTACTGACACCGGCCACTGGCCACACCAACTCTACGTCCGCGAGGCGCGCCGAATGCGCGGCGAGTACACTCTGACGCAGGCCGACCTGGATGAAGGGCGCGAGCAATACGATTCGGTGGGCATGGGCTCCTACAACATCGACATTCGCGAGGTACAACGGGTCTGGATGTGGGTCCCGCGCTCGATGAACCTGGCCGCGGAAACCTTCAATGAAGGGTACCTGTCCGTGCCAGTCCAGTCCTATCAGATTCCCTATCGATCGCTCGTTCCTCGCTACCATGAATGCGATAATCTAATCGTGTCGGTGTGCGTGTCCGCGTCGCACGTTGCCTTCGCGTCCGTCCGGATGGAGCCGCAGTACATGATCCTCGGCCACGCTGCCGGGCTCGCGGCGGTCCTGGCAGTGCGAGACGATGTGGCTGTACAGGGAGTGAGTATCCCGCGGCTTCAGCACGAACTTACCGCGCAGCGGCAGATCCTGTCGCAGACACAGCCGGCCGCCGACCGGCCCGGCGAGGCAGAATAACGTCCCCATGGGTGCGCAACTGCCGCCGGGAAGAGCGATGGTACGCCAGCGCTCCCGGCTTGATGGACGTTCAGGGTTCCTTGAGAGACGGACGCGCTCGACACGGTGGCCGCGCTGGGCGCGCACAATAACCGCCTACGCCTGACGCCAACGGTCCCCCTTCCGAACTACGTGTCTGGCACTATGTATGCACAGTACCCCAAAGGGCGAGTACGGCAAGATGTAGAGGAGGGACTCCACCAATGGCAGTTGAAGATCTGCAAAAGAGCGACGTGATGGCGCATCTGCTCCAGTCTCTTGATGCGAACAAGGACATCGGTCATTACGGCAGGCTCGTGTTCGCGATGGTCGCACGACACTTCCTGGAAGAGGATGAGGTGGTTGCATATCTGCGCAAGGATCGGGACTTCTCCGAGGAGCAGGCGCGCTCACTTGTCGCACAGGTGCAGGGACGGGACTATAGCCCGCCGCGCCGTGAGAAGATCCTGGAGTACCAGGCACAGCAGGACTTCCCCATCATCCCGAATCCCGATGACCCGGACTCCGGCAACCTCTATCGCGACCTGGATTTCCCCGAGGGGGTGTACGAGAATATCTCCGGCTACTACGAGCAGAAGGCAGAAAGCTAAGGGCTCGCGTCCGTAAATCAGCGATCGAAATAGGAGACAGGAACGATGACGCAGACCGATCAGCGTGACCAGCAGGAGCAGAAGATGGAGCAGCAGATCCAGATCCGGGAGGTCACCCAGATACAGGCCTCCTGGACGGAGCAGGAGAGGGGCGGTCCCGGCGCCTTCTCGATGCAACTGATCCTGGACAATGGCGTGGAGGAGTACATCATCAGGCCAACTGCGGAAGATGCGGACATACTGCTGCAGTTGCTTCAGCGCAGCGACCACGCGACGTTCGACTTGGGCCGCAAGGTCCTCATGTTCAGCAACCTTGACGTCGACGTAACTATTCAGCGGGTGTGAGGATGAGTGGTTGTTTGCGGAGGGCTGTCTCCAAGGCCGCAAGGGGGTTGAAGCCCTGCTTTCTGGCAGTGGAGATGTAGGCACGGATGCGGCAGAACATCTGTGCGCCCTCCATCGTACGGAAGCAGCCGGATACCTTCTGCTGCACCTTCACCATCCGCACATCCCTCTCAGCCTGGTTGTTGTCAAACGGCACTCTGAGGTCGTGCATAAAGCACAGCACCTCGTCGCGGCGCTTGTCGAGGCGTTCCACCAGGTTCCTGCCCTTGCTGCGTTTGACGGGTCCCCGTTTGCCGGTCCGCTCACTCGGCAACGGATTCACCACCATCCCCTGCTCTATCAGATCCTGATATCTCATCTCGTACCAGGCCAGACTCTTCTGAGATAAACCGGTCTCCCCCTGCTCCACAGCCTCGCATACCGTTCTCTTGATCTCTAGCAGCAACCGTATCATCCCGCTTGCCCACCCCTGCCCCTGCTCCTCCAGGCAGGTCAGCTCTCTGAGGTGGTGGACGTTACACAGAGCGTGTCGGCAGGAGTACTTCGGGTAAGAGCTCCAGGCATCGTGGACGGCAGTGCCGGTAAACTCAGGTAGGATGCCAATGGCATCAGTAGCCAAAGAGCCACGCCTGGGGTGGGCTCCGTAGTGAGTCAGTCGCCCAGTGCTGGCTACATGCAGCCACATTCTCCGGCCTGCCACATCCAGTCCGGTCTCATCATAGTTGGCTACCTCAGCCTGCTGCACTCCCTGCTTGATAACCTCTTCCGTCTTCGAGAGCGCCTCGTGACATTGCTCAATAGCTGAATAGAGGGTGCCGACCGACAGACCAGCGTTGAAGAGGTCTCTAAGCAGCCGGCTGACTCGCTCATACGGCAACAACTGGTACTGGTTCAGGTACACGCCCAACGACTTGATGCGCGGTCCGTACCCTACCCCCGCCACTACCCCGCATGGAAACGCTGCCTCGGTGCCTTGCCTGCATACCCGGCACTGCTTGCGTAGGGCTCGGTGCTCAGTAACTTCAAGCCGTAGCTCCGGCAAGTCCACTACCTGTCGCCTCTGACAACCCAACGCCTCTCCATCAGCCAGGGACGCTCCACAGTACCGGCACTCGCCCGGACTGTGCACCTCTAGCCGGTCGGGTGTCTCCACCCACTTCAAGCTCGCCCCTTTGTGTCCTGGCTGTCCTCCGGGCTTCTTGCCACTCTTGCCCCTTAGACTCTTCGGCTTAGGAGCCGAGTCCGTCGAGGGTGGCTTGCTGGAGTTGCGGGAGTTGAGGCTAAGCCTCTCTTCCAGCGCCCTGACACGCTCCTCCATGGTCTCTAGTTGCGTGCCCAACCGTTCCACGTGCCCAGATAACCGTTGCACGAGCTCGACCACGGCATCCGGCCCCTCTTTGTATGCGGCTAGGATCGCTTCTCGACTCAGCATCAGAACCGTATCTTACTCCTCTCACACCGTCCCCACAAGCCTCCCGACTCCACCGCTGAATAGTTACGAAGTTGAAAGGGTTTCGGTGGTATACTGAGCGTGGATCAACTGATCGCACTCGCCGGAATGGCAGAGGCACCAGCTAATACCTTCGTGGTAGGAACAGGTAATTGCCATGGCTTCTGC
>JACDAU010000491.1 GCA_013695265.1 Chloroflexia bacterium | reverse complement strand
CGGTCCGGCGCTTCCTCCAGATTCTGCAACAACTGATCGTCCACGTGTGTGCCTCCGTTCTGATTCGATCGTTGTTCCGCTTCCTGCATAACCTCTGCCGCGGGCTACAAGCAGCCGTAAGCCGCCGATGTTATCCTTAGAGCACGGACCGGGAGCGGTGGCGCTTGTGTGGGTGTGCCGCAGGTGTACGCGTTCAATTGAACGCCCCGTCGCAGCCAGGAACGTCAGCGCCACTGGCAGCGCGGCTTTCCGCATTGGGAATCTTGAAGCTGACCGCATTGCACCGGAGCAGGTAAAGGAGCACGGGATGAACAGAGTCGATTACGATTGCATCGTGATAGGCGGGGGCGGCGCCGGCTACGCCGCAGCGAGCACCGCCGCAAAGCTCGGCGCGCGCGTCGCGATGGTTGAGCGCGACCGCCTCGGCGGCACCTGCCTGAACGTGGGATGTGTGCCGACAAAAACGCTGGTGCGCTCGGCAGAGGTGCTCGAAACCGTTCGCCGCGCAGCGGAGTTCGGCGTCGAGGTGGGAGATATCCGCCTGGACTTCCGGGCGGTGAAAGCGCGGATGCGCTCGATCATCGCGGCCATGTCCGGCGAGGGACCGGAGGAATCCCTGCGCGAGCAGAGCATAGAGCTACTGCGCGGAAACGCAGCCTTCATCGACGCGCAAGCGCTGCGGGTGGGCGATCGGGTGTATCGCGCCGAACAGTTCGTGATTGCCACCGGTTCTGAGCCAGTGATCCCCCCGATCCCTGGCTTTGACGCAGTGCCCTGCCTGACGAGCGACGACCTGCTGGAGCGCGACGACCTGCCGGCTTCGATGCTCGTCGTCGGCGGCGGTATCGTGGGCTGTGAGTTTGCGTCGATCTACAACGCGTTCGGAACGAACGTCGCGATCGTTGGCAGCAACCTGCTCTCCAACGAGGACGATGATGTCGGCGAGGAGCTGGCGCGGGCGTTCACCGAGCGAGGCATCGAGGTGCTTACCGGCAGCAAGGCGACGGGACTTCGCCGCGAAGTCAACAGCACGCTGGTGAGCATCGAGTACGGAGACGAACGCACGGAGGAGCGTCCTGCGGAGGTGGTGCTGCTGGCGGTCGGGCGTCGCCCGCGCCTCGACGGGTTGAACATCGCGGCTGCGGGCGTGACGCTCAGCGAGCAGGGCAGCGTCGAGGTCGGGCCCGACATGGCCACGAGCGTGCCGCACATCTGGGCTGCGGGCGATGTTACCGGCATGCACATGTACACCCACGCGGGTGATTACATGGGTGAGGTCGCGGGCTGGAATGCCGCAGGCGGGACGCCGAAGCGGGAGGCGCGGCTCGCTGTTGTGCCGCGACCGGTGTACAGCGCGCCCGAGGTCGCGGCTATCGGCCTGACCGAGCGGGAGGCGAACGAGCTGCCCTGTGGCATCGAAGTCGCGAAGGTCCGGTTTGCGGATGTCAGCCGCGCGGTGATCAACGGCGAGACTGGCGGCTGGTGCAAGATCATCGCGGAGTCTCGCACGGGCCGTATCCTCGGGACCGCGATCGTTGGTCCGCGAGCGAACGAGCTGATCGGGGAGGTGGCGGTCGCGATGGACGGTGGGGTGAGCGCGTGGGTGCTTGGCGACACGCTGCACCCGTACCCGACCGTCTCGGAGATCGTGCGCTGGACCGCCGACCAGATCGGCAAGACAAGTCACGCGGAGGATCCGGACATCAGGCGTCCGCTGTATAGCCGGGAACTGGCCGAGCTGACCGTGGGCGGTAGCAACACCACCACCGGAGTGCCGGTCACAGACGAGCAGATGTCGGCGTTGCTCGGCGTCCATGCCGGCTATGGCGAGGAGGAAGACTGTGTGGGCGAGCCTGTTGGCCGCAAGTAGGCCGGAGCCGTTTACCCAAGTGGACCGGGACGCCTGCCTCACCGCCGTGCCGCCGACCGATGCGGCAACCGGCGGGACCATGCGGCGGCGGACAGCCGAACACCCTGAAAGGAGCGTTTAGATTTCCGAAACAGGCAACGATCAGCCCGTGGCGTCCGGTGGCCCGGAGATCGGTTCTGAGCGGGTCTTTGCCGCGCCACGCCTGCTCGTCTACCAGGCGTTCAGCGACCCAGGCATTCTGGCGAAGTGGTGGGGACCGAGGGGCTTCACCAACACCTTCCAGGAGTTCGACTTTCGCGCTGGCGGCGCGTGGCGCTTCGTCATGCGCGGGCCAGACGGCACGGAGTATCCGATAGCGAAAGCATTTGTTGCGGTCGTCCTGCCGGAGCGAATCAGCCTACAGAACCTGGAGCCGACGCACCGATTCCTGGTGACGATGACCTTCGCTGAGGAGGCGGACC
>JACDAU010000489.1 GCA_013695265.1 Chloroflexia bacterium | reverse complement strand
GATGTACCTGCTGAGCATCTGTGAATGGAAGCTGGGCGACCTCGCCGCCGCTGAGCGGGCGATCCTCGGCGCATTGCGTCAGTTTCCCAACGAGCCGAGCCTCCTGAGCCGCTATGCGCTCCTCGTCGCGCAGGCCGGGCAGATCGAGAAGGCGCGCCGTCTGATAAACCGGGCGGCGGAGATCGACCCGCACGACACGGACGTCCTGCGCGCGCGCGTGGCGCTCTCCCAGGCACAGGGCGACCACAAGGAAGTAGAGCGGCTCACCCGGCGCCTCCTCGCCGAGGATCCTGAGGAGGCGTTCGGCCACCGGGCGCTGGGTGACCTTTCGCTGGAGCAGGGCAAGATGGGCAAGGCCGCGCGCCACTATCGCAGTGCCGCGGCCTTCGATCCCTCCGACGCATCGACGTTACAGGCGGCCCGAGTGAGTGCGTTCTACACGCATCCGCTCCTGTGGCCGGTGCGGCCATTCACACACTTCGGCCCGGCCAAAGTCTGGCTCGCCGCCATCGTTCTGATATACGGGCTGCGCGCTCTTGGTCTCGATTTCGTTGCCGGCGTCCTTGCCATCATATGCCTGCTGCTCGCCGTCTACAGCTGGGTTGTGCCGCCGCTGTTGCGACGGTGGCTGAGAAGGAGGAACCCATGAGTTCGGACCGTGTTCAAGCCCTGCTGCTCGCGCTCGAGGCTGCGTCGGAGAACGTTCCGCTGCGCCTGTTGCTCGCGGAGACGCTGCAGGCGGAGGGCAACACAGCGGGCGCGGTGGATCAATTCGAGATTCTGCTCAATGCGGGGCAGCTCCCGCGAGACGTCCTTGTGCCTACCGCGACGCTCGCGCTACAGGCGGGCAACCTGCCGGTAGCGGCTCGTTGCCTCGACGCGGCGCGCAACGCGGGCGTCGTCGAGGGCGTCACCGAGCTACAGCGAGCGGTCGAGCGAGAGCTTGGTGCCGGAGAAGCGCCGAGCGAGCTGACGGAGCCGCTCCGGGTCGCCAATCAGAGGACTGCCGAGCTGGCGCCATATATGGAGCTCGATGCGCCTGCGCTCGGCAAGCGAGTGACGTTCGCTGAAATCGGCGGGCTGGATGGAGTGAAGAAGGCGATTCATCGCACAATCATCCTGCCGTTCCAGGGGCCGGAGTTATACCGCAAGTACGGTCGGCAGGCCGGTGGTGGTGTGATGCTTTTCGGCCCGCCCGGCTGCGGCAAGACGCTGCTCGCGCGCGCAACCGCGGGGGAGTGTGGCCTGCCCTTCTTCAATGTACGCATCGAGGATGTGCTCGATCCGTGGATGGGCATCAGCGAGCGCAACCTGCATGGCCTGTTCGACCAGGCAAGGGCCAGCGCTCCGTGCGTGCTGTTCGTCGACGAGCTGGACGCCATGGCGTACGCGCGGCGCAAGCAACAGGGCAGCGCGGGCCGCGCGCTCGTTGACCAGTTCCTCCAGGAGCTCGATGCGATCGGCGCGGAGAACGAAGGGCTCCTGGTACTGGCGGCCACGAACGCACCCTGGGACGTGGACGACGCGCTGAAGCGTCCGGGTCGCTTCGACCGCACGATCTTCGTTCCCCCGCCCGATGAGGACGCGCGCCGTCACATCATCCGCCTGCTGCTCACCGACCGACCGAGCGAGGAAGTTGACCTCAAGCGTCTGGCCAAGACGACGCCGCTCTTCTCCGGTGCCGACCTCTCGGCGCTCGTGGAGCGCGCAGTGGACATCGTGATTGAGGAGGCGCTTGACAGCGGGCAGGAGCCGCCACTGACGACGCAGCACCTGGAGGAAGCCCTCATCGCCATGCGCCCGAGCACGCTCGACTGGTTGGCGAGTGCGCGCAACTACGTCGAGTTCGCCAACCAGGGCGGGCGCTATGACGAGGTCTCCGCCTTTCTCAAGTCGCGCGAAGCCAAAAACTGGAGGGAGTGACAGGACCACTTCGAACCAGGGGGGCACTAGCCCAAAGCCCAGACAGGGACTGTTCGCCGGCAACTTCCCTGGAGCATGCCGGGGATGGTTGCGCGGATGACCTATGGGGTGCTAACGATCCGCGATGAACCGTGCCCGGTCAGGAGGCCGCTTCGTCCCGCCTGGCGGTGCGCTCGGCGAGCATGCGGCTGAGCTGCTCGAAGGTGAGGCCGTGTTGCCGGGCGATCTCCTGGGCGTAGGAGCGGCCCGTGGACTGTCCGGGCACGATCCGGAACGTTCCCCGTACCGTGTCTCCTTCCTCGACCGCCTCAGCGACCAGACCGCGCAGCTTCCCGTAGGCTGATCCGCTTGCGTTCAGTTCCGGGATCGCCTGTGCCAGGTCGTGGAGATGCGTGACGAGCAGCACGCGCGCCCCCAACACCTGCAACGCCCGCACTATGTCCGTCGCGATGTGCAGCGCGCCTCGCTCTGCCGTGCTCGTGAGCGGCTCGTTCAGCAGGATCAGCGAGTGCGCGGTCGCGTTATCGAAGATCCCCCGCAGTCGCTGGACCTCCTCATCAAGCCTGCCCGCGCCGGGCTGGTCCGTCTCCGGTAGGGGAAAGTGGGTCCAGATTCCGTCGCAGGGGCTGATGTGAGCGCGGACGCCCGGCACGAAGAGTCCCCCCTGGCAGAGTACCTGTGCCTGCCCGATAGCGCGGCAGTACGTCGTCTTGCCGCCCCGGTTCGGTCCAGTGAGGATCAGCAATCGCCCCTCGTCCGCGAAGTGTACGTCGTTCGGCACGAGTCCGCCGGGGCCGTCGATAAGTTGCAGGCCGAGCGCGAGGTTTGCCAGATCCTTGACCTCGAACAACCGTTGGTCCAACCGGGCGATCTCAGGGCGGCACGTCGCGATACCGGCGGATCGAACTCGCTCCGCAAGGGACGCTGCTCCCGTGTAATACGCCAGATCACCCTCCAGTGCAATGAGTGGACCAACGTTAATATCCCGATACTTGTCGAGTGCGCGGGAAAGCGGGGCAGCCGCAGAGTCCAGCAGCGCGAACAGATCCTTGAACAACTGACTGCCCCGCCGCAGGTTGACTGGCCCGACCTCGCGCATCGGCGTCTTCCCGAAGGCGCCTACACTGCCCGGCAGGAGCCGTCCCAACAAGGATCGCGCCCCCTTGAACTGGTAGCGGTTCAATGAGGTAATCGTCACCGATTCGGGTTGCAGTCCCGCCCCGAGGTTCAGGCCGATGGTGACGCTTGTCGTTTCCGCGATAAGCTCGTTCAATGCCGGCAGCTCGGTGCGTAGCGCGCTTACCTCGGCATCCTGCGCGAGTGCGGCCACCGCCTGCCGCAGCGCAACGAGGCCGTCCGCCCGTATGCCGGAAGTGTTCGCGAGGACCGTGCACAGGCGGTCCACACACGCGACGTAACTCTCTAACTCGGCGAGCCGTTCGAGCACTACCATCAAGGGCGAGTCACCTTTCCAGCCCTTGCCTCCACCCGGTGCGAGATCGGCGAGGCTGGGCAGGAGCGCCCGGAGTGCGACGGCAAGCTCCGGTCCTTCGATCAGGTCCTGGAGCACGTCCTGTCGATAGCGGATGACAGCGGCGTCGGTACACATCTCGTACAAGATCTCGCGAATGGGCCGCTCATACCGGCCCGCTGGACTGATCGCATGGGCGACACGGTCGAGGGCCAGATCTCCAGCTGCAGCCGTCCCCAGCCGCACGCTTTGCCGCTCCGGTCCCGGCCACAAAAGGTTCGGCAGGCGAGATGGCAGCGTCGCCGCTTGTTGGCCGGTCGCTCGATGCGTGAAAACGTTTGCCTGACGCTTCGGTGTGCGCAACAACCCCCGTGCTCCCGCCTTACTGCTCGATGCCACCAGCGCTCCTTATCTGCGAACGTCGAACCCCGCGTCTTTCCCAGTCGGGTCCTCGCACCGTGTCGCGACCTTCCGCACGCGTGCCCCTGTCGGCCCGTGCTCACACCACTCCAGTATGAGCCGCACAGATTCTCGTGACCCCTCAAACACCGACTCGACCGAACCGTCCGAATCGTTGCGGACCCATCCGATTAAACCGTGTTGGAGCGCTTGCTCACGACACTCCGCCCGGAAGTTCACGCCCTGCACCTCGCCGGTGATCGTAGCACGAACCCGGATGGACGCCGCCTGCTGTTGCTGCGTCATGACCGGCGTGCTGTCGCATGCTGTGCTGAATAATACATAAAGGATCGAGACCTTCGCCAATACCCCACCGTCTCATGGTAGCATGGCTCTTGCGCTTGCGTACGCTACTCAGACAGATGCGATTCGCTGAGCGCGCACGTTCGCGCGAATCATTCCGGGAACGCTGGTGAAGGACACTCCCAGATGGATGTGCTGCGGCTGATACCCCAATTGTATTACGACCTCGTCTCTCGCGTCTTTCCGGGCGGTATGACCATCCTCGCCGTTACCCTCGCGGTCGACTTCAAGCTGGGCAGTGTCCTGGCATACGTGCTGGAGGGCGCGCCACCCCTCCAGCAATCGACGCTTGTCCTTGGCCTGATGGTGTTCATCGGCGCTTATATGACGGGACAGTTGATCGCCCCACTGAGCGACTTCCTGGAGAGGCAGGTCGCCGTCAGTCTGTTCCCAGCGCACTTTCGCGTCGTCAGGGACACGGCGACCGCAGGTGGTGGATACTCGACCGAGATCAGCCAGTTCGTGCGGGACGAATTGGCGTACGGCCATGGATCGGATATCTCAACGCTCAACGACGCCGACTATGAGCGCGTTGTCGCGGTGTGGCTCGATTGGCTCCTGGTACACGATGTAAGTGCGGGGGAGCGCGCCTCGAAGGTGCGGGCGGAGTATCGCTTGTACGGAGGAGTGGCCGTGGCTGCCTTCGCGTTCATCGTGATTCACCCTGCGGCGTCACTCGCTCGCGCCATCAGGCTGAATGGGTACCTGCTTCTCCTCGCCGCAGTGATTGGCGCGTTGTGCCTTTGGGGACTGGCGCGCACGTACCGCGTTTTTCAGTGGACGATAATCGACAGTTACTACCTAAAAACGACCATGCCCGAAGCAGAGAAGCCGCAAGCGCCCAGCCCTGACTGAGCGCCCGGACCCGCGTCGAGGTCGACGCCCGAAGAGCAACGATCAACCGCCCGGCGCAGGGTTCGTCAGCGCGAACGCGGCAAACATCGTGAGTAACACACCAACACCGCCCGCGAGCAGCGACAGAAATGCGTGTGTGGCGATGCGGTTCGCGGTCTCGCCGTCACCTCGACGCTTCAGGCGCTCGCCGAGCGTGAACCCCAGCACCGGCACAATCACCGCGATCACCACCGAGAGCAGGACAGCTAGAACGATTAGCAGGAGCACTGGGCCATCGCTCACGGCACGCTCCGCCGTCTCGCTCGACTGGGCTAGTGCCCCGATCCCCACCAGGCAGGCCACGAGCGCGACTTCCAGAGCGGGCAGGTAACCCGCCGCGACCTGCCGCATCCACGGCCCGGCGAGCGACGCGGCAGCAAAGCCGCGTGCGCGGACGGTCATGAAGAGCAGCACGGCCCCGAGCAGACTGAACGTCACGGCCCACGTCGCCAGGGACGAACCGCTCATCGATCGCCGGGCTTGCGCGCGTGCTGCAGTGCCCGCGACTCCGCGATGATGTGGTCGTAAATGTTCTTCAGGGAGTTATCCGGCAGCGGCCCGCGGTTCGCGCTCAGGATGTTAGAGTACACCATGACCTCGCGCTCGGGCACATACACCTTGCCGCGATCCTCCGCCTTGAGCAGCCCGATCTCCAACGATGCCCGCGCCCGTTCGTTTAACAGATCCACCAGCCGACGATCGATCTCATCTATGCGCGTTCGCAGGGCGTCCAGCGCCAGGGCAGGGTCCGAGTGGGCTGGCGGCTTCATTCCCTACCCCCTCTCCACGCGCTGCGCGTCGGCGAGGTATGCGAGCAGCAACTCCAGCGCGGCGATGTATCCATGTGGTCCAAAGCCGATCACCTGCCCGATCGTGACCGGGGAGATCACGGACAGGCGCCGCCACTCCTCGCGCGCGTGAATGTTTGAGAGGTGTACCTCCACAACTGGCACGGTGATGGCCTCCAGCGCCTCGCGCAGTGAGATCCCGTAGTGAGTGAGCGCGCCGGGGTTGATCACCACGCCATCACACTCGCCGAGGTATCGGTGCAGATGGTCAACCAGGTCGCCCTCGTGGTTACTTTGAAACACGACCAGCTCGCAGTCGAGCACTTCGGCACGGGCGCGGACCATGTCGTTTGTCTGCTTCATCGTCGTATGCCCATACACCTCGGGTTTGCGCTTGCCGAGGATATTCAGGTTCGGCCCATGCAGCAATAGCACTCTCATGCGATGCACTCCTCCAAGACCCGCTGGATGAGCGTCGTCGAGACATCCGTGCACACCTCGGTCTCGCCGACATCGCGCAGCAGCACCCACCGCTGTCCGCCGGAGATCACCTTTTTGTCCAGGCGCATTGCCTCCATCACCCGCTCTGGCTCGACCGCTGGTGCGCGCTCAGGCAGCCCGTAGGACGCGAGCGTCTCTGCCTGCTGCGCCGCGATCACGGGGTCGAGCAGGCCCATCTCCGTAGCGATCAGTGCCGCACCGCGCATCCCAACCGCGACTGCCTCGCCGTGCGTCATCATGCCATACCCGGCAGCGGCCTCGATTGCGTGGCCGATCGTGTGTCCGTAGTTGAGGATCACTCGGCGCCCCTGCTCCGTTGGGTCTTCGGTCACGACCGCCAGCTTGATCGCCGCGCACCGCCCAACGACGTGCGCCAAGGACGCTGGCTCCAGCGTTGTGAGGGTGCGGACGTTCGCTTGCAGGTAAGCGAAGAGATCGGCGTCCCCGATGAGTGCTGTCTTCACGACTTCCGCCCAACCGCTCCGCAGCTCGCGCTCGGGCAGGCTGGACAGGAAGGAGGTATCGACGAAGGTAAGGCGCGGGGGATAGATGGCGCCGATCAGGTTCTTCGCGCGCGGGTGATCGATCCCCGTCTTCCCCCCGATGCTCGCATCCACCTGTGCGAGCAGAGTCGTCGGTATTTGTACGACGTTCAGCCCACGCAGGTAGCTCGCGGCAACCCATCCCGCCAGATCACCGACCACGCCACCGCCAAGAGCAATGACGGTATCCCGCCGCTCGGCACGCTCCGACGCCAGCCAATCCCACAGGTCTGCGGCACACAGCAGGCTCTTCGAGGCCTCCCCCGCAGGTACCGCCCTCGTGGCAACGCGCCAGTCGGCACGTTCCAGGAGCGAGCGTACGTGCTCGCCATACTGCGGTAGCACGTGCTCATCACTGACCACGAACGCTGAGCCGGAGAGTCCAAGATTCGCGAGCAGACGGGGCAACTGCGGGAGGGTATCATGGCCTGTGTGCAGGGGATGCATGGGCGTAAATATACGGCGCGGACCCTGCGTTGTCAAACGAGGCGTACCTGGCTACACGCTGAGGTGTTAGCTATTTCGGCACACTGTGTAACATACGTGACTCTCTGATCGACATGTACGCTGGTTCTGCCGGGTCACCGGTCGAGTACCAGGCAGAGCGAACGACCCGCTGCGACCAAGTCTCGTGTGTGTGCCAAGAGACGTCTGGGTGGTCCAGCAGTGGGCACGGAATCTGCGAATGTAGGACGCCGCTGAAAGGTGAGGAGGGGGACGCTTGATCAGGAAGATGCGGGAACCCGTGAACGGGCTGACGCACATCGCGGGAGCGGTACTCGCGGTTGTGGGGCTCGTCGTGCTGCTCTGGATGGCAATTGATGCCGGGAAGCCGAAGCACCTGGTGGCTTTCGGCGTTTTCGGGATCAGCATGGTGCTGTTGTACAGCGCGAGCGCTCTGTATCATTGCATGCCACTCCCAGTTGGCGGGGTGCCACCGTGGCGGCGGCTGGACCACATGATGATCTACGTGCTGATCGCGGGAACCTACACACCGATCTGCGCCATCGCCTTGAATGGCGTGTGGGGATGGAGCTTGCTCGCCACCATATGGGGTCTCGCCATCGGCGGCGTCTTGTTCAAGGTTTTTTACATGCACGCCCCAAGCTGGCTTTCCATCGCTTTGTATATTGGGATGGGATGGGTGGCGGTGATTGCTACGCCAGAGGTCTACCGCGCGCTGCCCACGGACGGCATCACGTGGATCATTGCCGGTGGCGTGGTATACACGACAGGGGCGATCGTGCTGGGGATGGAGCGCCCGAACCCTTTCCCCGGCGTGTTCGGCTTCCACGAGATCTGGCACCTGTTCGTGCTTGGCGGCAGCGCGTGCTACTTCTGGGTAATGGTCCGGTACATCGCCCCCCTTGGGTAGCTGAGCAGGGGGCGCACGAGCAAAACGCGAGTATTCCCCTGTGCACCAGTACTTCCGGTTCCGTCTGATTACCGTCGTCTGTCATCCACTGCGCAGGCTCAGGACACGCTCATAACTCTTCGCTGCGCCCGAGGGTAAACGCTGCGCAGGGTTTGTACTCGGCGACACGATTTTTCGCAGCGGCTCAGAATGTCATGGCAGAGATTGGAGGCAGAAGATTTGACGGGGGCAGGTCTGCCTTTGGCTGGTAGCTGACGGCCCAAGCCGTCGGCTGGTCCGTGCTATACTTCGTCGTACTAGCTCATTCGGTACGACAACGTAGGGCCAGGCATTCCGTGTCCCTACCATCTTCACCGGGTTTGCACAACCCCTACAATTCCGGATCGCCCCACGAGAGAGGATTACGCCTTGGCACGGACGTCGGCGCAGCGCTTGAAGGGCTTCCGGGACTTCCTGCCCCAAACGATGGCCCTGCGAAAGCACGTCATCGGCACGTTCGAGCGGGTGTTTCAGTCGTACGGCTTTCTCCCGTGGGAGACGCCGACGCTCGAGTACGCGGAGACGTTCGACGGGAAGAGCAGCGAAGAAGCCCAAACCCTGATGTACCGCTTTGCCGACCGGGGTGGTCGGGAGGTGGCGCTGCGCTACGATCTCACCGTGCCGCTTGCGCGCGTGATCGGTATGCACCCGGACCTTCCCATGCCGTTCAAACGGTATCACATCGCCCCCGTCTGGCGTGCCGAGCGACCGCAACGTGGGCGCTTCCGCGAGTTCTGGCAGTGCGATGTCGACACGGTCGGCACGGCGCAACCTTCGGCAGACGCTGAGATCCTCGCTGTCGTCAGCGAGTGTCTCACGGCTGTGGGCTTTTCTACGTACCGCATCGCGCTCAACAACCGCAAGACGCTCTCGGCACTCGCCCGCTACTCCGGCGCCTCACCGGGGCAGGCGGGACACATCTATCGCTCCATTGATAAGCTGAGCAAGATCGGGGCAGACGGTGTCCGAGCGGAGCTGCTCAACGCGGGGCTTGCCGCAGAAGCGTCGGACCGGGTGCTCGAGCTGGTCTCGATCGAAGGGGAGAACGCCGAGGTGCTCGATACCCTGGAACGGTATCTTGCAGCCGACTCAGAAGGAGTGTCGGGCGTGCGAGAGATGCGTGCGGTGCTTGACCTTCTCCCGTGCTTCGGTGTCGAACCCCGCGCCTGTACCGTGGATCCCGCGCTCGCCCGCGGCCTCGATTACTATACCGGCATCGTGTTTGAGACGCTTGTCGAGGAGCCAAAGGTGGGCAGCGTGACTGGTGGCGGGCGCTACGACGACCTCGTTGGCGCCTTCGCAGGCCGCCCGCTGCCGACGGTTGGCACCAGCCTGGGGCTTGAACGGATCATGGAGGTGCTGGAGGAGTTGCACCTGACGCCGGCGCCTCGTGTTTCCGCCGATGTACTCGTTACAGTGTGGGATGAGAATGCATTGCCGAACGCCCTGACCTTGTCGATGGAACTGCGGTTGGCCGGAGTGCCGACGGAGGTGTACCTGGGCGCTCCCGGAAACTTGCGCAGGCAGCTCACGCACGCGGACAAGCTCGGCATTCCACTGACTATCCTGGCGGGGCCGGACGAGCACGCTCGCGACGAGGTCACGGTTCGCGACATGGTCACCGGGGAGCAGCGCCCCGTCGCGCGCCATGGCGCTGCAACGCACTTGCGCGCGATGATCGCGGCAACACAGGAGACGCCCGCGTAGTGCAACGCCTGATGGTCCTGCTCCTGAGCGTGCTGCTGGTGGGGTGTTCCCTGCCCGGCGGTGGCGATCCCACGGCGACGCCACCGGTGGCGCAGACCACCAGCGCACGGAGCGATGAGCTCAACGCCCTGCCCACCGGCGAGGAGGGCGCGACCCCCTCCCCTCCGGAGCCAGTCGCGACACAGTCGCCCGTCGTCGGTGGGCATCTCACGGAGGCGATACCGCGCTATCCCCGGACGCTCAACCCGCTCTTCATCGAGAACGAGTCGGATTCGCGGCTCTTCTCACTGCTCTTTGACGGCCTGATGGAGATTGACCCCAGGACACGCGAGCCGGTCTCCTCCCTGGCTTCGGACGTGGCCATAGGGCGTGATGGTCGGTCCTACATCTTCACGCTGCGCCCAGGGCTCCGGTGGCACGACGGTCGACCGGTGACGGTTTCTGATGTTGTCTGGTCGTATGGCGTCCTGCGCGATCCCGTGATCGGAACGCCGCTCCAGCCATACGCCGAGCGCATCACCGCGGTCGCGGCCTCCGGCCCTGGCCGCATCCGCTTCACGCTTGCCGAGCCCTACGCACCATTTCTCGCGCGATTGGCGACCGTCCCCATCATTCCACGCAAGCCATTTGCGCGGCTACAGGGTGAGCGTTTACACAAGGCGCTCCTGGAATGGAAGCAGCCAGTGGGGACGGGGCCGTTTCGGTGGGCGGGTGGGCGGCAGCGACAGGGAATCGAACTGGTTGCGAACGAGCGCTACCATGCTGGTCAGCCGCTCATTGATCGCTACAGCATCCGCGTGCTCGCCGACAGCACACAGGTGCAGCAGGCAATGAGCGGTGGGGAGATCGACCTGGCGTGGCTGTCGCCGCCGCTCGCCAGAGCGCTCGCCAAACAGGACTTTCTCGTTCAAGCGCCGATGGACACCCCAACTATGACGATGCTCACGTTCAACCTTGATCCGGGGCAGGGTGGGGAGATGACCGATCCCAGGCTGCGCCGGGCGCTCGCACACGCGCTGAACACCGAGGCGATTGCGAAGGCGATGCAAGGGGAACTTCGTCCCGCAGTGCACTTCCAGCCACCCACCAGCCCCGCCCATCAACCTGCTTCGGACCCGCTCTATCACTACGATCTGGAGCAGGCGAAGACCCTGCTCGCCCGTGCGGGATGGGAGGATGTCGATGGCGATGGTGTGCTCCAGAAGGGCGGAACACCGCTCACGATCACGCTGCTGACCAACAGGGTGCCCAGGTCCTTCCCGGAGCTATTCGGCGGCAGCTACGATCCAGCGATCACGCAGATCGTAGCGAACTGGAAAGCGGTAGGTGTTCGGGTGCGGGTGCTTCGGGAGGGGTGGGAGAAGTTCGCGAACCGGCTATTCGGCACCCACGACTTTCAGGTTGCGCTCGTGAGCGTTTCCGGGGATGCAGACCCCGATGACAGCTATCTGTGGTCGACGGGCGCGTACCCGGACGGCTTCAACGCAGGGCGATACAGCAGCCGCTTGGCGGACCTGGGACTCGCACAAGGACTTCGGCGGCAAGACCTTGCACAACGGCTGCAGGCGTACCAGTTAGTCCACCGGACGCTGATCAAGGATGTCCCCGCCGTGCCGCTCGGGAGCACAAAGGTCGTGCTCGTCCAGAACAACCGCCTCGTGGGCGCTGCCGCGACCTACTGGTCCGCCATCCAGCACGCCGATGTCGAGCAGTGGTACGTCCGCGACGGCGAGTGATACAACGACCCTACGCCGCTGTGGGTTCCTCCATTTCCTCGTTGTACTCGCCCTGACTTGCTGCGGCATTCAGCCGTGCCCGGTGGGCGAACGCCTGCTGGGCTGCCTCAACGTTCTCCGGCTTGCCCGCCCAGGTCTTCATCGCCAGGTCCTGCAACGCACGAGCGTACGAGAACGTGAGCACCCAGGACAAGTTCGGGTACGTGCGGTGCATGGCGTTCAGATGCGCGGTCGCCTGCTGATCGCCCTGACCGCCCGAGAGGAACACCACGCCCGGCAACGCCGCAGGCACGGTGCGCAGCAGACACTCCACTGTGGCCACCGCCACCTGCTCAATATCCGCCTGTACCGAGCAACCTTTGCCGGAGATCACCATGTTCGGCTTGAGGAGCAGCCCCTTGAGATGCACCCGGTGCCGGTGAATCGCGTTGAAGGTAGCGTGCAGCGTGGCCACCGTGACTTCGGCGCAGTGTTCGATGCTGTGGTCGCCGTCGATGAGCACCTCCGGCTCCACGATCGGCACAATGTCCGCCTCCTGGCAGAGCGCGGCGTAGCGCGCGAGCGCCTCGGCGTTGCTCTCGATGCAGCGCGTGGTAGGGATCCCCTCACCGATAGTAATTACAGCGCGCCACTTCGCGAAGCGCGCGCCGAGATCCCGGTACTCCTCCAGCCGATCCCGAAGTCCGTCGAGTCCTTCCGTGACCTTCTCGCCGGGCGCGAGCGCCATGTCCTTGGCCCCGGCATCAACCTTGATGCCGGAGATGATGCCATTTTCCTTGAGCTTTTGGGCGAAGGGTTCGCCGTCGGACGCGTTCTGTCGCAGCGTCTCATCGAACAGGATGACGCCGCTCAGGTACTCGCTGATGTTCGGCGTGGTGAGCAGCAGCTCCCGGTAGTCTCGCCGCGATTCCTCCGTGGACTCGATTCCCACTGCCTTGAAGCGGCTGCCGATCGTGCCCATGCTCTCGTCTGCCGCGAGCACGCCTCGGCCCT
>JACDAU010000460.1 GCA_013695265.1 Chloroflexia bacterium | reverse complement strand
TGCAGATACCGCAGAAGCCGCAGGGAAATGATCGGGCGCAGGCTCGCATTTGGAGCGGGCGGCCCGAACGAAGCACCACCACCAAGGAGCAAACATGCAACCAGTACGAATAGCCATGATCGGGTGCGGGGGTGCGTCCTCCTTTCACGCGCAAACCCTTCTCTCGCTCGAAGGGACGCAAATCGTCGCGCTCGTGGATACCAGCCCTGCCAGCCTGGAGCGGATGCGCGAGAGGAACCCTCAGCTCGTGGACGTTCCCGATTTCGCTACAACGGAAGATATGTACGACGCCGTGGAACTGGACGCGGTGCAAATCATTACCCCACACAGCCTGCATTATCCGCAGGTAAAGGAAGCGATCGAGCACGGGGCACACGTCCTCTGCGAGAAGCCGCTTGCTATTGCTGCGGCGGATGCCCGCGATATCGCCGCGAAGGCCGGGGCTGCGGGCGTGATCGTCACGGTCAGCTATCAGCGCCGCCTGGACCCGGCGTACGCCTTCATGCGCCAGGCAATCGAGGCTGGTGAGCTGGGCGAGATCCAGACGGTGGCGATCCTCAACGGTCAGGGCTGGCGAAAGGGCACCGAGGGAAGCTGGCGGCAGGATCCCGCGCTCTCCGGCGGCGGGATGCTTATGGACAGCGGCAGCCACCACGCCGAGTCACTGCTGAGCCTCGCGGGACGCCCCGTCGCGTCAGTGTCCGCGCTTGTTGAAACCTTCGGCCTGCCCATAGACATCAACAGCACCACAACCGTCGGCTTCGAGGGCGGCTTGCAGGGCCAGCTTACGGTGATCGGCAACCTCCCCGCGACGTGGATCGAGAACGTCACGGTCAGCGGCACGAAGGGGATTCTGCGCTACGAGACGGAGCCGCAGCACCCCTGGAGAACGGGCCGCGTCACGCAGTATAAGGATGGCGGCATCACCCAGCCGCTGGATCTGCCGGGCGTGCGCAGTATGGACCCCGCATGGCTGGCCGCGATTCGGGGGGAGATCCCCAACCCCTCCCCTCCGGAGGTAGGCGTGCGCGTGGCGGAGTTGACGGAGGCGATCTACCAGTCGGCGCAAGAGGGCAGGACCGTTCACCTCCAACCCGTAACCGCCTGATCTCTCCTGCGGCTGCCTGTTCGTCGCTCGGTCCCTGGGAGCGAGGTATCCGCGCCTCCGTCCGGTTATCGGTGCGGGTTCCGTGCCTTTCTGGCCATACACACGCCGCTTGAACCCGGAAGCATGTCATCCCGAACACCGTGAGGGATCCGTAACCACAGACCACGGATTCCTCGCGCGCTCGGAATGACCGATGCGCTACGTTTCAGCCGCGGTTGGTATCACACCGGCAATGCGATCACGATGATCCGATACGGGGGCCACGGCTGGTATGGCCAGCAACTGATGAGCGTGAGCTGTTCCGTGGGCGTCGGCGCCATGACGCGCGCGTTGCGCATCCGTGCCTGGTCGCGCGCGCCGTCCTGGAGCACGATTCGCACCTCGGACACCTTGTAGAAACGCTCCCCGTGGCGAGACTCCAGGGTGATTCGGTCGCCTTTCCGCAGCTCGTCGAGCCGACGGAATACCGCGCCCCGGATGTTGTTGTGCCCGGAGATCACGACGTTCGACCCGCCGCCCGGCACACCCGATCCCGCATGGTGCCCGGCGGCGTAGTCCGCTACCTGCCACTCTACCCTGCCGTCGCGTTTCTCGCGCGCCACCTCGACTACCTTGCTGTCCACCCGGATCTTGGGGATGACGATCCGGGACACCGCGCCGCTCGGTGTGAGCAACGTCTGGGTGAGCGCGGCGGCGCCATCTGCCTTCGGTGCGAGCACCAGCGCCAGTCCCAGAATCAGGAGACCAGATAGTGCAAGGTTATGTCGAATCAATCGGATCACTCGCCCACCCCTTCGCTTGCAACGAGGATAGGCCCGTTTGCGGCCCGTCGCAACCGGAACGCGTCACCCCGCAAGAAACCTGAGATGGAGACGCCCTGTGAGCGGTGGAAGGTTGCGGTTTACGTGACGAACTCTGAGGCTTGCCTGGCGTCCTGCCCGACTGCGATGTGCTGCTATACTGACGCCACGGTGGCGCAAAGTCGGTTGCGACCCGTTGCGTTGCCCCTGCACGCTGGCTGGTACGTGTCGGCTCCTCTGGGGCGCCCTTCCGCAACTGGATCGAGACGCTGGAACTGCGCTGAGGAGGCTGGGCGGTGCGAACGAATAGAGGCGAGAGGGCCACCGCGCTCGCGTACGCGGTGCTGTCCGCCGTGACGGCAATCCTCGCGGAGCTGGTTGCGCGCCTGGCCTGGGGTCTGCCGAGTATTCCCGAACAAGCCATCGCGCGCGTGGTCCAGATCCTTCCGGTTGGCTTCTTCGCATGGGGCATCCAAACGCTCGGTGGCGCGGCAAAGCCCCTGCTCTTCCTCGGCCTCATGATGCAGGAGGCGAGCGTGCTTGCGCTGCTCGGGTTGCTTTGGCTGCGCCTCAAGAGCCGATCCGAGCGCGTGCTACTCCTTCTGGTGATCTTCGGGGTGTACCTTGCGTCGATGCTCATCGTGATGCCGCTGCTTGGGCTCGGTGTTTTCGGGGTGCGATCTCCCGGTGGCTGGCAGCAGGCGGCGCCCGGACCGCTGCTCACGTATGGTGCGTGGGGCGTCGGACTCCTGGTGGCGCGTGGACTTTCGCGGATGCACGCTTCGCGCACCCAGGCGTCCCGCCGCCGCGTCGTGCTCGTCGGCGGCTTCTGGTCGGTGATGGCGGTCTTCGGGCTAGGCGCGGGGGGCTGGCAGTTCCTGCGCCGCACGACGATCACCGTCGTCGGAGGGACAAGCGGGCGTACCCCCGCGCTCACCTCAACCGAGGCTTTCTATGTGGTCTCGAAGAACGTCCTGGACCCGATAGTTGACGCGCAATCATGGCGCTTGCGCGTAGGCGGCGCGGTCGAGCGGCCACTGCAACTGACGCTAGAAGACCTGCGCGCCCTGCCGTCCCAGGAGCAGGTGGCGACGATGGAGTGCATCTCCAACCCCGTGGGAGGCAACCTCATCAGCACCGGCACCTGGACGGGCGTCCCGCTCGCGGCGTTGCTGGAGCGCGCGGGCGTTCGGCCTGGCGCCTTCGATGTGGTCAGCCGGTGCGCGGACGGGTACACCGAGAGCATCGAGATCGCGCACGCCCGTTCGCCAGAGGTGCTCGTCGTGTACGCGCTGAATAATGAACCGCTGACCCGGAAGCATGGAGCGCCCGTGCGCTTGCAGACACCGGGCCGCTATGGCATCAAGAGCGCGAAGTGGCTCGAACGGCTCGACGTGGTTCCGGAGGATTACCTCGGCTACTGGCAAAAGGAAGCGAACTGGACCGACGCCGGACTCGTACACACCGAGTGTCGGATCGACCGCCCGCCCGGCGATCGGGTTCCACGAGAGGGCGCACTGATTACCGGCATCGCGTACACGGGACTGAGCCGCGTGTCACGGGTGGAGGTGAGCACCGACGATGGCCAAACGTGGACAACCGCTCGGCTGGCGCCGGAGTTGGGATCCCTGGCGTGGCGGCTCTGGAC
>JACDAU010000429.1 GCA_013695265.1 Chloroflexia bacterium | reverse complement strand
GCGCTACACGCCACCCATCACCCGGAAGTGGATCGAGCCTGAGGAGCGGTGATACGGCCGACCGGACGAGCGGGGGCGGGCCGACGACCGCGTTGGTGTGGAGCTTAGGGGACGTCTCCAGAGCCGTCGGCGAACGATTGCCCCCTCGCGGCGAGGCTGCGCCGGATCTGATCGAGGGCCTTGGGTCCCATACCGTGCAACCGCAGGACATCGGTCTCGCGGACTGTAGTGAACTGCTCCAGCCGCGAGTATCCGGCCCCGGCGAGTGCCCGCCGCGCTGGCTTGCCTATCTCCCTGGGAAGGTCACTCTCCGGTAGGTCGTTTAGTTGTAGTAGACATGTCCCCTCTCCTCGTGGTGTCGATAGCCAGATCGGTGCTGTCCAGAACCGCGACGGACTACGGCTCGAGGTCGAGCGCTGCCATGCCGCTCTCTGGATCGAACGGCACCGAGCTATGCTCGTGCGCCACCAGCCACGTGCCGTCGATCTTGCGGTAGCCCACGGTCGCACGCAACCACATAACGATTCCCCCGCCTCCGACCTTCGTTCCGCTGACCCGGTTGAGGCTGTGGCAGAACGCCACGTCGCCGCCCGTAGCGATGCTCAGGTCGCGAATCTCGTAGTCGAACGACGCGAACCATTCCTCAAGCCGTTCTCTGGCCGCTTCCGAACCGCTATAGCGCAACGAGTTTACGACGTCGAACGCCTGGACATCCGGCGCAACGTTGGACATTGCCCCGTCGATGTCTCTTGCGCGGACCGCCTTCGCCCGATCCTCGATGAGCGCACGGACCTCGGCTTCGTCAACCGCTCTGTCATTTGTAGTTGCCATCCGTTCCCTCCTTTTCGTTTGGTTGCCACAGCGCTACCGTGCATCGCTCGGCTCTTGCCGCCCCACCCGGTACGCCTCCAGACGGTCTGCCAGCTCTTTCGGGCGGCTGAGGGCGACGAGGTGGCCGCCAGGCATCTCGTCCAGTCTGATGCCCAGCCGATTCCGGACGACCCGGCGCTGGAACTCCACCGGGAAGAAGCGGTCATCGCGGCTCTGCAGGAAGCGCGTCGGCACCTCGGGCCACGCCTGGAGCGGCCATGGCTTCTCGAACGGGGTGCCAGACTGGTCCCGATCCCGCCGCAACGCCTCCGCCGCCAGGTCCGGCGGTACATCGTGGAGGAACGTGGTCATCATATCGAAGTCCTCGCCGGTCGCGCGGCCGTCGCGCTCGTCCTGCTCCCGCCTGGCCTGCTCATGGCCAGTATTCGCCCACCACTCGCCCGGCGCCTCCCCCGGCGCGGGAACCATGGCGTTCAGCATCACCAGAAGCTCCACTGGCATCCGGTCACACACCAGCGGCGCGGTGAACCCGCCGAACGAATGGGCAACCAGAATCAGGCCAGTACGGTCGCCGATCTTCCCGGCCACCGCGTCGGCGTACTCCGCTAATCGTGCCGAATCGTCGTCGGCCGGCAGATCCACCGCCACCACGTCGTGGCCGCGCTCGCGCAGATCGGCCTCTACAAGGTGCCAGTACCATGCAACGCCCCCGGCGCCGGGGATCAATACATACGTGGCCAAAGTCAGTGTCCTTCCTATGGCAGCGGGCCAGTCGCGCACCGACAGGCGCAGTTACCAGCGACGGCTAGAAGCGCCAGCGGGTCTGGCTATACGACTTGCCTTTGCCGAAGCCAAACGCCTTCGTGGGCGAAGGCGGCGTCCGGTGTCAGCTTATGCCTTCGTGTCCCGCTTCGTGCGCCGGGTCGCCATCGTCTCGTCGCAGCATATGTTGATAGGTGTCACAGTACAACCAGTTCCTTGCGTAACGTACCCAGAGCGACGCAGATCGGGATGTTGGATGGGCATACGGCGAGGCGAGCGATGGGCGCTCATGGTCGTCCACGCTCGATGAAATGGGTGATGGACCAGATGGAGAAGTGCCGCGTGCGCCCGCGATCACACGCCACTCGGCATATCCCGAACCAGGATTAAACCAGTGCGTCGGGCGGCGTCACGAAGCTGTCGTATCCCGGCAGATAGCTCGCCGCGAGAAGCACGCCCGCGGCATCGGAGGGCACTGGCCGGGAAAAGAGATAGCCCTGCCCGCGCGCGCAGCCCAACCGCCGCAGCTCCGACAACTGCTCCACGGTTTCGATGCCCTCGGCCACGACGAAGATGCCGAGGGCGCGTGACAGCGTGACCACCGCCTCCATGATCGCGGTCTTGCCACGCTCGCGCCCCAAATCTCGCACGAAGGATCGGTCTATCTTCACGGTATCCACATCGAAGCGCTCCAGGTAGCCGAGGCTCGAGTAGCCGGTGCCGAAGTCATCGAGGGCGATCTGTACGCCCAGCCGCTTTAGACTATGCAGCGTAGAGACGGCAGCCTCGGCGTGCTCCATTATCACGCTCTCCGTTATCTCCAACTGTAAGCGCCGTGGGTCCAGCCCGGACTCCCCCAGCACCCGGCCTATCTCCTCCGCCAGGTCCGGGTCCTGGAACTGCCGCGCGGAAAGGTTCACGCTCACGCTCGCGGGACCGTCGGTGAAAATCTGCTCCTGCCACACCTTGGCTTGCCGGCATGCCTGTTCCAGCACCCATCGGCCGAGGGGCAGGATCAGTCCCGTGTCCTCCGCGACTGGTATGAACTCCGAGGGCGGCACCATCCCCCGCGCCGGGTGCTGCCAGCGCAGCAGCGCCTCCATCCCGATCACGCGACCCGTGGAAAGCTCTACCTTCGGCTGGTAGAACACTACGAACTCTTCACGCTCCAGCGCCCACCGCAGGCTGGTCTCCAACTCCAGCCTCTGCACGGCCTGCGCATTCATCTCGGGATCATACACCTCATAGCGCGACTTGCCTTTGCTCTTGGCCCGGTACATGGCGATGTCGACGTGCCGCAAGAGCATGCTCGGTCGCTCCCCTTCCACGGCCAGCGCGATCCCGATGCTGGCCGTGGTGAACACCTGATGATTGGATGGTGTGAAAGGGACGTTCAGAGCATCCAAAACGCGCCGCGCGCAGCGCAGCGCCTGGTCCATTTCCCCCACGCCCTCGAGCAGTATGGTGAACTCATCACCGCCGAGCCTGGCGACCGTATCCTGTGGCCGGACGCACGCCCGCAGACGCTCCCCGACGGCGATCAAGAGCTGGTCGCCCACCTCGTGACCGAGGCTGTCATTGACCACCTTGAATCGATCGAGATCGAGGTACAGTAGCGCAGCTTGCGATGGGTGGCGTGTGGCGCCGGCCAGCGCGTGCTCGAGACGGTTCATAAACAGAGCGCGGTTCGGCAGGCCCGTTAGCGCGTCGTGGAATGCCTGGTGAGCCAACTGCTCCTCGAGCCTCTTGCGCTCGCTGATATTCATCATCGAGCCGATCATGCGCACCGGTGTGCCGTTGTCGTCCCGCGCTATATATCCCCGGTCGATTACCGTGGTGTACGTGTTATCCGCCGCTCGAAAGCGGTATACCGCCGACCAGACCTCCGCACCATGCTCGATTGCCCCATCGATACTCGCGCTGACCTCGTCCCGATCGTCGGGATGGATTCGCTCGGTCCACCAGCCTATATGAGGCTCCACCCGGTCGGGAGCGTAACCGAACAGCGTCTCTATCGCCTCGTTCCACGTGAGACGGTCGGTCGCCAGGTCCCAGTCCCAGACGGCGTCGTTCGTCGCGCGTGAGACAAGCTGGTACCGCTCCTCGCTCTGGAGGAGTGCTTCGGCGTGTTGCTTCGTGTCGTTGTACATTTGCGCGTTGCGGATCGCGACAGCGGCATGGACCGCTATGGGCGCGAGCAACTCCACCGCGTCCGGCGGTACGGCGTTCACTTTCCGGTACAGGACGCCAAGCGCGCCGACGGTGTATCCATCAATGCTGATGGGAACGTACACGAGTGATAGAATCCCTTCCCGCTTCGTCGCCGACAGGATGACCCTCCGATCCTCATCGACGGACGGGACCTCTATGGGATGCCCATCCCGCACGACCGCTCCCACAACGCCCTCCCCGACGCGGACGGTGTAGTCCCCGAGCATCATGCCGTGCAGACCGATCGTGGCCTTCAGTTCGACGTGCGTGCCCTGAGGGTTCACGAGGTACAGTGAGCTGATGTCCGCCCCGAACAAGTCCCTCGTGGTTCGCACTATCGAGTCAAAGGTGCTGGTGGGGTCGAGCGAGCTGCTGATGTCGCTGGAGATCTGCAGCAGCGCGCCCAGGTGTTCCACCTTGAGCGAGAGCTGATTGAGCAGAGCCGTGTTCTCTACCGCGAGCGCGGCATGCTGAGCGAAGGTCTCCAGGTGGACAATCCGCTCGCTATTGGGTAGCTTCCCGTCGAGGGGGGAATCCACGGAGAACAGTCCAATGGTTTCACCAGCATGGTTGAGCAGAGGCACGACGAGCATATGGTCGGGGTCCCAGCAGTCAGGCGCAGATGCGGGTGGGATGTCGGGTACGCTCCAAACCGTGTCCGCGTGCATCTGGGTTACGTTCCTGGTGTGCTCGGGAGAGATGAGGTAGGAGTTGGACACGCGGTACTCGTCCAGCAGGAGATCGGCCCACAATTGGGCGCTCGTGACTGACCCCAAAAGATCCTGCTCGAGGCCGATGTCTGAGACCACGACGTAGCTACCATCCGACCGACGGAGGTTGACGGCTACAGCCCGAAACCCGAGGGCGTAGATAGCCGTGAGCGCGAGGCGGTGCAGCACCTGGGGGAGATCCGGGCGCGGCTCCGTCGCATGCGCGATGTCTGCGATGGCCAAGCGACACCCCCGACATTCGAAGAACCTGCATGATAGCGACCCACGGCGAGCGCCGTTAGGGTTTAGGATACCATTGCATAACCCCGAAGTGTATAGTAGTTTGGTACCGCGTACTATCCATTCATGCGGGCCCCCCCAACCGAGGCCGGGCACGTCCTGCGCGCCGCAACCCGCGGTCGCGGTAGCGTTGCCCGGTGTATGGTACGATAGCGGCACCCCGGTCGCGGGGCAGTCGATGATTGAGGTGATACCCGTGCCACTCACGCGCGAGAGCGCCTGGCTCTCCATGCA
>JACDAU010000420.1 GCA_013695265.1 Chloroflexia bacterium | reverse complement strand
GCCCTGTGAAGCCCGGCAACCAGCGCTACTGCGCCAGGTGCCAATTCCGGCGGGAACACCCGCGAGATAAGGGGTTGTCTGAAACTATCACCACACCCCTTGCAAAGGCGGGGGTGTTTTTCTTTCTCCAAAGCCCGCCCCTGCCCTGCTCTCCGCATAAGGTGGCGCACGACCCCTGAGAGACTCCGTCCATGCCTCAGCCGCTCCTGTCCGCAATCCAATACCACACCTTTCCCCGCCCGCTGCCGTTGTGGCGCGGTGGTGCGCTCGCTTCGGTAACACTTGCGAACGAGACCTGGGGCGCCCTCTCCCCAAACCGCGACAACGTGGTACTCCTGCTCCACGCGTTGACCGGAGACTCCCATGCAGCGGATCCACACGAGCCAGACAACCCAAAGGCGGCGTGGTGGAACCCCCTGATCGGTCCCGGACGCGCCTTCGACACCGATCGGTACTTCGTGATCTGCTCGAATGTGATCGGCGGGTGCCAGGGCACGACGGGTCCCGCGTCCACCGATCCCGAGACCGGCAAGCCGTACGCGCTCAACTTCCCGGTGATCACCGTACAGGACATGGTGCGGGCGCAGCGCGAGATGCTCACCGGCCTGGGGATCCGCAGGCTTGCAGCGGTCGCCGGCGGTTCCATTGGAGGAATGCAGGCATTGGAATGGGCGGTGCGGTACCCGGCGGACGTCGATGCAGCGCTGCTGTTCGGTGCGACGGAGCGCATTGGGCCGCAGGCCATAGGGTTCAACGCGATTGGCCGGAGCGCGATCATGCTGGATCCGGCCTGGTGCGACGGGCGGTACGAACCGGGACACGGGCCGGACACTGGACTCCAGATCGCGCGCATGGTCGGCATGCTGACTTATCAGAGTTCGCAGGGCCAGTGGCTCCGCTTTGGTCGAGAGCCTGCCTCCCGTCCGGCGAGCGCCTCCCCGCTCGGGGAGAAGTTTGACATCGAGGGATACCTGGAGTACCAGGGGCGGTCGCTCGCCCGCCGCTTCGATGCCAACTCCTATCTGTACCTTACGCGCGCGATGGACCTGTACGACGTGGCTGACGGATGGGAGTCGGAGGGCGCCGCGCTGGAGCGGATCCGGGCGCGCACGCTGCATGTCGGCATGAGCACCGACTGGCTCTATCCTCCCGAGCAGGTGCGTGCGCTGGCCCAGAAGTTGGACGCACTCGGGAAGGATGCGGTATACACGGAGCTAACGTCGGTGCACGGACATGATGCGTTCCTAAAGGAGTGGCCAGACATGGAACGTATCGTCGGAGAGTATCTCGACACGCCGCGAGTGACTCTCCACGCAAAGGAAACGCGACGACCGGCCCCGACACCCGCGCAGGCAACGTGAGAGCGTGAGCATCACAAGCAATAGTGAATACCAAAGGATAAGGAGCACCGATGACTGCTGAGAATGAACAAAAGTATGGTTTCGAGACGCTGGCACTACACGGTGGGCAGGTGCCGGATTCGGCAACCAACTCCCGCGCCGTGCCCATCTACCAGACAACTGCATATCTCTTCAACGACGCAGATCACGCCTCCAACCTCTTCAACCTGTCGGAGATGGGGAACATTTACACGCGTATTATGAACCCGACCAGCGATGTCTTCGAGCAGCGCATCGCCCAACTCGAAGGCGGCGTTGGTGCGCTCGCGGTCGGCTCCGGACAGGCCGCGGAGTTCCTGGCCATCCTGAATATTCTTAGCGCCGGTGACGAGTTGCTTTCCGCGACGAGCCTGTACGGTGGAACGTACAATCTTTTCCATCATACGATGCCCAAGATGGGCATTAGGGTCAACTTCGTCGATCCGACCGACCCTGAGAACTTTCGCCGGGGTCTAACGGAGCGCACCCGCGCCATCTATGCGGAGTCCGTGGGCAACCCGAAGCTCGACACGCTGGATATCGAAGCGGTCGCGCAGATCGCGCACGAGGCGGGCATCCCGCTGATAATTGACAACACACTGCCGAGTCCGTATCTCATACGCCCGCTGGAGCACGGGGCGGACATTGTGGTCCACTCTGCGACGAAGTTCATCGGCGGGCACGGAACGAGTATCGGTGGCGTGATCGTGGACGGTGGAAAGTTCGACTGGGCGAACGGCAATTTTCCCGGCTTCACCGAGCCAGATGCGTCGTACCACGGGCTAAAGTACGCCGAGGCGCTCGGGCCGATGGCGTATATCCTGAAGGCCCGCGTGCAGTTGCTGCGCGACCTCGGCCCCGCACTCTCGCCATTCAACTCGTTTCTTTTCCTGCAAGGGCTGGAGACGCTGCCGCTGCGGATGGAACGCCACAGCGAGAACGCGCTGCGCGTAGCAAACTTCCTGATGGATCACCCGAACGTCCGCTGGGTCAGCTACCCCGGACTCTCGAACCATCCGACGCACGACCTGGCGAAGAAATATCATCACGGCGGCTATGGCGCGATCGTTGGCTTCGGCGTGCAGGGTGGTCTGGAATCGGGCAGGCGGCTCATCGACACGGTGAAACTGTTCTCCCTGGTCGCGAATGTGGGCGACGCGAAGTCGCTTATCATTCATCCCGCGAGCACGACCCATTCGCAGCTTACGTCCGAGGAGCGAGAGTTGACCGGCGTGACGGATGACTTCATCCGGCTCTCGGTGGGACTGGAGACCATTGACGACATCCTCGCCGACCTGGACCAGGCCCTCAAAGACGCGGCGCACGGAGAGTCTAGCGAGACCGCGGGGCCGCCCGAGGAACTGGAGCGCGAGGCCGCTCCCGCCACGGAGTCGTACTAGGCAGCGGACTTGGGGGCACGGCATGCCGTGCCCCTGCGAGCCCCTGTTAATGTCGGCGAAGGTACCTGGGGCCGCGCCCGAAGGCCGGTATCATTACAATGGCAGGGGGTGGGCTGCGGCCCGTGGGCAGGCACGGAGACCTGCCCTTACCTGGCTCAAGGGTGGTGCCCACCGTTGTAGGGTGTAGGAGTTAGAGGGGTCTCGTTGATTGTCTTGAAGTTCGGCGGCACCAGCGTCGGCACCGCGGAAGCGGTCCTGCGGGTCGGCGCAATTATTCGCGCATACCGTGATCGTTCACCCGTCGTGGTGCTCTCCGCAATGAGCGGCGTCACCGATGCGCTGCTGGTGGCCGCGCACACGGCCGCCCGCGGGGACCACGAAGAGGTGCACCACCTGGTACGCGCGCTGCGCGAGCGCCATCATGCGGCGGCGCGGCAGGCCGTCGCCGAGCCGTTCCTGAACGATGTTCTCCAACAGTTCGATGCGTGGTTCGACACACTGAACCAGGTGCTCGCGGCCCTGAGTCTGCTCCGGGAAGCCTCGCCGCGCTCGCTGGACATGGTCGCGGCCTACGGGGAGAAGCTGTCCTGCGCCCTGATGGTGGCCGCACTCTGCTCGCAGGATGTCGTGGCCCGAACCCTTGCCGCTGAAACGCTTGTGCGAACCGACAACAACTTCGGCGAGGCGATGCCCTTGATGGAGCCGACCTCCGCCGCCGCCCGAGCCCGGATCGCACCGCTGGTGGCCGATGGTATCGTCCCGGTCGTTCCTGGCTTCGCGGGCGCAACAGCCGAAGGCGTGACAACGACGCTGGGCCGTGGCGGCTCGGACTACACCGCCACCATCCTCGGCGCCGCGCTGGGCGCCCAGGAGGTATGGATCTACAGCGACACAGACGGGGTGCTTACCGCAGACCCGAAGATCGTGCCGCGAGCGCGCCCGGTGCCGTACCTGTCGTACGCGGAGGCGCGCGAGCTTTCCTTTTTCGGCGCGAAGGTTATTCACCCCCGCACCGTCCTGCCAGCACTCGATGGCCAGTTCCCCGTGCGAGTCCGCAACAGCTTTAACCCCGAGTTCGCCGGCACAACGATCACGGGGCACGGATCACGAGGCGGCGCCTCCGTCAAGTCGATTGCGTACACGCGTAACGTGTGTACGGTAACCGTTGAGGGGTCCGGCAGACCGGGTGGACCGCGCGTCGCTGGTCGGGCGCTCGGCGTGATCGAGCGGCTCTCGACGGATGCGTTCCTGACGAACGCCTCATCACCGGAGCAAAACCTCAGCTTCGTGCTCCACGCGGAACGGGCGCCGGCGATCATTCGCGACCTCAAGGACGAGTTTGCCGATGAGATGCGGCGCGGCGAGGTCCGCCGGATCGATGTGCGGGACGGCCTGGGAGTATTCGCCATGGTGGGCGAGGCACTGGGCGACACCTCTGGCATCGGCGCGCGCGTGTTCGGCGTGCTGGGCCGCATTGGGGCGACCGTCCACGGCTTCGCCCAGGCGCCGTCCGGCACCAGCTTCTCCTTCGTTGTGGACGCCAGCCGCCTGGATGACGCGGTGCGCGCGCTCCACGGTGAGTTCGTACCGTGACGCGGCAAATCCGGCTAGTGCAGATGGGCGTCGGAACGGTAGGTCGCGCGGTGATCCGGCTGGTGATGGCGAATCGCGAGCGCTGGAGGCAGCAGTGCGGTCTGGAGATACAATACGTCGTTCTGCTGGACACCCAGGGCGGGGTCATCGATCGCAATGGGCTCTCAGACGACGAGATGCGCGTGGCACTCACCGCAAAAGAAGCAGGGCAATCGGTCGCCGAAGCCCCGCTTGGCGAGCAGACGAACGCCGCGAACGCCTTGCAACCCTTGTCGGACCTGCATGACGTTGTGGTGATTGACTGTGCCTCCGGTGACGGCACGGCGGCCGCGCACCTTCTGGCGCTGCGTCAGGGTTGGAGCTGCGTCCTCTCGAACAAAGCACCACTTGCACTCGATCAACAGAGACACTACCAGCTCCACGAGGCGGGAGGCGCACGACTGTGGTACGAGGCGACGGTCGGCGCGGGCCTGCCGATTATCAGCACCTTGCGCTCTCTGCTGACTGCGGGGGATGCGGTACACGAGATCACGGCCTGCGCCAGCGGGACGCTGGGTTACATAACAAGCGCGATGATGACGGGCACCCCGTACTCGGCAGCAGTGCGGCAGGCGCACCAACTGGGATATACCGAGCCCGATCCTCGCGACGACCTCTCGGGGCTGGATGTCGCGCGCAAGGCGTTGATCCTCGCGCGCACCTTCGGGCGCAGGATAGACTTGGGCGACATCTCCGTCGAGCCGCTGATGCCGACACTTGATTCGTCCCTCGGCGTAGAGGAGTTCCTGGCAAATCTCGCGACGGCGGACGCGGCGTTCGCGGCGCGGGTCTCGCACGCCCAACGCGCGGAGGCGACACTAAAGTACATCGCCACGATACCAGCGGAAGGAGCAGTCACAGTGCAGCTTCGGGAGGTTCCTACTGCCAGCCAGGCCGGCTCGCTCTCCGGCCCGGAGAACATCTTTGTCTTCCGCACGCGCGAGTACGCCGACAACCCGCTCACGATCATCGGTCCGGGCGCGGGGCCAGCGGTCACGGCGATGGGTGTGGTGGGTGACGTCCTCCAGGCGGCGGCACAATGAGCCGGATCAAGGTCGGCGTCCTTGGTGCAGGGGGTACCGTCGGGCAGCGCTTCGTGCAGCTCCTCGAAGATCACCCCTGGTTCGAGGTCACAGCGCTCGCGGGCTCCGAGCGCACGCAGGGCCGGGCATACGCTGAGGTTGTGCAGTGGCACCTGGGTGACGACCCGCCGGAGTACGCTCGGGAGATGGTGCTCCGGGCGTGCGAGCCGGGAATCGACTGTGATATCGTGTTCTCCGCGTTGCCGGGAGAGATCGCGGGTCCGATGGAAACGCGCTTCGCTGCGGCGGGATATAAGGTTTTCACGAACGCGGGCGCGCACCGGATGGACATCGATGTGCCACTAATGGTCCCGTACCTGAACCCGGAGCATCTTGCGGCAATCCCTGCCCAGCAGTCCCGGCACAACTGGCGCGGCTTCATCCTGTCGAACCCGAACTGCGCCTCAATACCGCTGGCGATGGCCCTTGCCCCCCTTCGCGAGCGTTTCGGCGTGTCACGCGTGTTCGTCACAACAATGCAGGCGATCTCCGGCGCCGGCTATCCCGGCGTGGCCTCCTACGACATCCTCGGAGACGTTGTGCCCTATATCGGCGGCGAGGAGCAGAAGCTGGAGACAGAGCCGCTCAAGATTCTGGGCACGTGGAACGGTGCGAGTTTCGAGAGCGCGGCTATTCAAATCAGCGCGCAGTGCCATCGCGTCCCGGTGCGCGAGGGGCACCTGCTCGCCATCTCAGCCGACCTGGGCGCTGACGCCACAGAGGAGGGGATACTGGCAACGTGGCGCGAGTGGCGGCCCGCCGCGGTTGAGATGGGTCTGCCGAGTGCACCGAAGCGCCCGCTCGTGTATCGCACGGAGCCCGACCGGCCACGCCCCGGCAGGGACGCTATGGCGTCAGACGGCATGGGCGCGGTGCTCGGACGGCTCCGCCCGTGCCCGCTCCTGGGCTGGAAGTTCAGCGCGCTCGGGCATAACACCGTGCTGGGCGCGGCGGGCTGCTCCTTGCTCAACGCGGAGTTGTACGTCGCGTCCGTGGAGCACTAGCGCATTGGCACGGTGTGGGTCTGCAAGGGGCGAAAGGCGGTCCCCAACGCAGACATGGACTTCGCAGCCAAACCCCGTGCGGTCAGGTATTGCCGGCGGGTTCGGCAACCGGCGTGCGTCCGGCACCGCCCAGCACCCACCCGCGGTACTCGGCGGCGCGTTCGGGAGCAAGCTGGAAGAACCGCCGCCCCCGGCAAAGGCTCACGCTCGCGCGCGCTTGTAGCGTCAGGTCGCATTGACCGGCGCCGCCGGGGGTACTGCGGACGTTGACGCGGTAGACACAGTACCGGCACTCGTCGTACCGGCACAACAAGGTCGGCGGGAAGTCGGACGGCTCGTGCATGGTCGGTTCCTCGCGCTATCACAGTTCACTGTGTATATGCCACGGTCCGCACGAGTTCCGATCGATCTGTTGCGCGGCGGTGGACGGCGACATGCACAAATTACCGCCGTGCTCTGATAGTAGCCGCAGCCTGGCGAACATGCCGACGGTGTTATGC
>JACDAU010000373.1 GCA_013695265.1 Chloroflexia bacterium | reverse complement strand
ATCTCTGACGGAGCCGGATGACACGGGGGATAACGAGGAGTAGCGACGCAAGCAAGGCGTCTAGCCCGAACGGAAGGAGATGCACGAGCGGACTGCGGAAGGCGTACGTGAAGCCATGGGCCCGCTGCTAGTTGATGGCGAGGTTCGCGGAGATGATGAATAGGAGCACGACGCCCGTGGTAATCAGCAGCTTCAGAATGTCACGCCGGATATAACGCATTTCCCGGCTGACCTGCTCGGATGAAAGTGCGGTACCGGTGGAAGCGGAGATCGGGCGGCGCACTGGGCGATCGTGCGCTGTGCGCGGTGAGACGGTGGCGGCTGGTGGCGCAGCCGCTGTCGTCTCTCCTGGGGCAGTTGTGCCCGCTGGACGAGCGACTCTGGTGGATGCTCGCCGCTGACTCCCGTGCTGCCTGGATGACTTGCTGGTTTTGCGGGGCACCAAAACTCCCTCAACGATAAGCGCGATACGCACGAATGTGCAGCATTATATCCTTTGGTAGCACATCAAGGCAACCGCGAACGGAGTGTCCACGGCCGCATTGACACCGTGGCGCGGGCTTCGATACGATAACGACACAGGGCGACGTGGCCAAGTGGCAAGGCAGAGGTTTGCAAAACCTTGATCAGCGGTTCGAATCCGCTCGTCGCCTCCACGCCTGCCCGTATTCGGCATTGGCGTCAGATCACCTCAATGTGCGCCGCAGTCATCGTGTCCCTTGCAACAGTTTGTGACTGGGTAACACGGCCCTGACCTGGCAACCAGCACGATGGTCTGGAGTAACTGCCTCACTCGACGCCGATATCCGTGCGAAACCATGCCCCTTCAAACTCGACCTGGTTGGCCAACTCGTAGGCTCGCTGCTGTGCTTCCGCTGGGGTACGCCCTTGCCCGACCGCCGTGAACACCCGTCCGCCCGTGGCCAGGATCTGCTCGTTTGGCCCCATCGCTGTTCCAGCGTGATACAGGACCGCATCGGGCGGGACCGGGCCCACGGTGCTGGCGCGCGGCGCGGCGCGAGTGCCGGGATAGCCAGCAGAGGCTATAGTCACCCCGCAGGCGTGGTTCGCGCAAAGGTCGACGCTCGCGACAGATAGACAGCCCCGCGCCACGTCCATGAGCAGCGGAAGCAGATCTGTCTGGAGCCGCGGCAGAACGACCTGAGTCTCCGGGTCGCCGAAGCGTGCGTTGAATTCAAGTACCGTCGGTCCGTCCTCGGTCAGCATCAGACCGGCGTATAACACACCGCGAAATGGCGAGTTGGACCGGACCATCTCCGACGCGACCGGGCGGATGATCTCCTCCGTCATCGTCGAGAGGAAGTCCGGAGGCAGGTCGGGCGGACTAATCGCTCCCATACCACCCGTGTTCGGCCCCTCGTCGCCGTTGTACGCCCGTTTATAGTCACGTGCGCAGGCTAAGGGCACCACGTCCGCATCGCATACGAGCGCGAACAGACTGACCTCCGGTCCGATGAGGTGATCCTCTACAAGCACGGTGTCGCCCTGACGAAAATACTCTTCACCAAACGAAAGGCATGCTGCTCGGTCGTCGGAGACAAGCACGCCCTTGCCTGCAGCTATACCGTCTGCCTTGACGACGACCGTGCCCGCTCCCCCGACGAGGTGTTCCCGCAACGAGGTGGCGTCAGTGAACGAACGATGCGCCGCGGTGGGTACACCAGCGCGCTGCATCACACCCTTCGCCCACGCCTTGCTGGTCTCGATGCGCGCCGCGTCGCGAGTCGGTCCAAACGCTGCTATGCCGGCCTCCATGCAGGCATCGACGAGTCCAGCCGCCAAGTACGTCTCGGGCCCGACGACGACAAGATCGACCCTCTCTTCCTGTGCGGCGGCGGTGATGGCCTCGGCGGAGTCATCCGGCGAAATGAGGGGTGGCGCGAGTTGATGGATACCGGGGTTGCCAGGATAGGAACGGAGGCGTGGTGCGAGCGGACTCTGGCTAAGTCGGTGCACGATAGCGTGCTCTCGGCCACCGGACCCGACAACGAGCACGTGGAGCGAGGTGGCCTCTACTCCCATTCGATGGTACCCGGTGGCTTGCTCGTCACGTCGTACACGACGCGGGTGGCTTCCGGTACCTCGTTCACGATGCGGGTGCTGATCCGATCAAGTACATCGTATGGCAGGCGGGCCCACGCGGCAGTCATGGCGTCGTCGCTCGTGACCGCGCGGATGGCGACGACGTTCCCGTACGTGCGGCCATCACCCATCACGCCAACGGTGCGCATTGGGGTAAGCACCGCGAAGCTCTGCCATACTTGGCGATCGAGCCCCGCAACGGTGATCTCGCCGCGCACGATCGCGTCACACGCCCGCAGCGCCTGCAGCCGCTCGGGGGTCACCTCGCCCAGAATACGCACCGCGAGACCGGGCCCTGGGAACGGCTGGCGATGGACGATACCATCCGGGAGGCCCAGTTCCGTGCCTACCTTGCGCACCTCGTCCTTGAAGAGCAGCTTCAGGGGTTCCACCAACTTGAACCGGATGTCGAGCGGCAGCCCGCCGACGTTGTGGTGTGTCTTGATCCGCGCGGCTGAACGGGTCTCCGGCGTCGTGCTCTCGATCACGTCCGGGTAGAGCGTGCCCTGGGCAAGGAACGGGATCTCCCCGAGCACGAGCGCTTCCTGCTCGAAGACCCGGATGAACGTCTCCCCGATGCGTCGGCGCTTCTCCTCTGGGTCCGTCACGTCTCGCAACGCGTTCAAAAAGCGGTCGCTCGCGTCCACGTAACGCAGGTCGAGGTGCTGCTGGTCCCGAAACACGTCGACGACCTGCTCCGCCTCGCCCTCGCGGAGGAGACCATTGTTGACGAAGATACACGTCAGTCGGTCACCGATAGCCTGGTGAATGAGCGTGGCAGCCACTGCGGAGTCCACGCCACCGGAGAGGGCGCAGAGCACGCGGCTCTGGCCGACCTGACGGCGTATCTGCTCCGTCGCCTCCTCCACAAAGTGGGCGGGTGTCCAGCTCGGCTCCACTTTAGCGACCTTGAACAGGAAGTTGGACAGGATCTGCTCCCCGGACGGGGTGTGTGCCACCTCGGGGTGAAACTGCAACCCGTACGTCGTGCCACAGCTTACCGCGCTGTACTCGGCTGCCGGACTACTTGCGAGGAGCTCGAAGCCCTCCGGCAGCGCAGTCACGGAGTCGCCGTGGCTCATCCAAACTGGCAGTTGCCGCGGCAACCCGTCGAAGAGCACGTCATCTCCAACTACCCCAACCGTCGCGGGGCCGTACTCGCGCACCCTCGAAGGCTCCACTTTGCCCCCAAGGTGGTGCGCCAGCAATTGCAGGCCGTAGCAGATCGCGAGCACCGGCAGACCGCTCTCCACTACCCAATGCGGTAGCCTCGGCGCGTCGGAATCATAGACGCTCGACGGACCGCCAGACAAGATAATGGCGCGCGGCTGGAGCGCGAAGACGCTCTCCCACGAGGCGTCGTTCGGCACGAGCTGCGAGTAAACGTTCAACTCGCGCACACGACGGGTTATCAACTGTGTATACTGCGAGCCAAAGTCAAGTACGATGACTGATTCCTGTACCGGTGCTGGGGACTGCACGACCTCAGTAACCTGGGCGACTTGAGTTGTGAGGTTCAGATCGTCAGTGTCCGACTCGTCCAGCGGCTGTATCGCGCGATCAGTACTCATAGTACGCCGATTATACGGAGTGGTCGGCGTGCAAGCAACGTGTTGCCCGTCGGCTCGACCGTTGCTATAATCTGGCCTGGCGACTGATACGTTTTGTGGAGGTAGGCGATGTCCGGACATTCCAAGTGGTCCACGATCAAGCGCAAAAAGGAAGCGACCGACTCCAAACGTGGTCAGGTGTTCACCAAGCTTGCTCGGGAGGTCAGTGTCGCGGCCAAGCAAGGAGGCGGCGATCCCGAGACCAATTTTCGTCTGCGTCTCGCGATTCAGAAGGCACGTACCGTCAATATGCCCGCCGAGAATATCAAGCGCGCAATAGAGAAAGCCACTGCCGACGGCGCGGGAGCGGCTAACTTCGAGGAGATCTTGTACGAGGGGTATGGCCCAGGCGGCGCGGCGGTTATCGTCGAGGCGCTCACGGATAATCGCAATCGCACGGTCGCGGAGGTGCGCAACGTTTTCAACCGCGCAGGGGGCAGACTGGGAGAGGCAGGCTCGGTGGGCTGGCTCTTTGAGGAGCGCGGTTTGCTGGTCGTTGAACCCACATCCGGCCAGGAAACGGACGACATCACCCTCGGAGCAATCGAGGCCGGCGCAGAGGACTTCAACGAGGCCGAGGACGGGCTGGTCGAAGTCTACACGCAATTGCACGACCTCAAGACCGTTGAAGAAGCGCTTACGGCTCAGGGCTTCACCGTCACCTCAGCAGAAAAGACGTACGTCCCTAAGACCACCGTGGAACCGTCGGAAGCCGAGGCACAGAGTGTTCTGCGGCTCATCGACAAGGTGGAGGATCTCGACGACGTGCAGGGAGTCTACACAAACTTGCAGGTTGACTCCGAAGTCGCCGCCAATGCCAGCGTCTAAGGCTTGAATCTGCGCGTACTCGGCATTGATCCCGGCACGGCCATCGTGGGGTACGGTCTCGTGGGCTATGATGGTCAGAACTTTGAGTGCCTGGAGCATGGCGTTGTGCGGACTTCGTCGGAGCTGCCACTCTCCGAGAGGCTGCTGCGGATCAATCGCGAACTCGCCGCGCTCATCGCCCGACTGCATCCCGACCACGTTGCCGTTGAAGAACTGTTTTTCTCGAAGAACGCGAAGACAGCCCTCGCGGTAGGCCACGCGCGCGGCGTGATACTGCTTACCGTTGCGGAGAGCGGACGACGGGTGTACGAGTACAAGCCGATGCAGATAAAACAGGCGCTGGTGGGGTATGGCGGCGCGGACAAGCTGCAGATTCAGACGTTCCTGACGATGATGCTCGGCCTTGAGAGCGTTCCCAAGCCCGATGATGCGGCGGACGCCCTGGCCGTCGCATTGTGCCACTGCAGCAGCTACCGCCTCAATCAGCTTGCCGAGCAAGCGCGATGAGTGCCGTGAAGGCGGGCCGGCAGCGCCTGGATACGCTGCTCGTGGAGCGGGGGCTGACAGCGAGCCGCGAAAAGGCGCGCGCGCTCATTCTTGCCGGTCAGGTCCGCGTCGATAACCAGCGCATCGACAAAGCGAGTGCGATGGTGGCGGCCGAAGCACTGGTCGAATGTGAGCAGCCTGACGCATACGCGAGCCGAGGGGGATACAAGCTCGCGCACGCGCTGGATACCTTTTCCATGGATGTCGCGGGCGTGACCGCGCTCGACGCTGGCGCGTCCACCGGCGGGTTTACCGATGTTCTGTTGCAACGCGGCGCGGCGCGAGTGTACGCGGTCGATGTCGGGTACGGTCAACTCGATTGGAAGCTCCGCAGTGATTCCCGTGTTGTGGTGATGGAGCGTACGAACATTCGATACGTCCGCGACATGCCGGAACCCGTGCAGTTTGTCACGGCGGATCTGTCGTTTATCTCGCTCACCCTGGTATTGCCGGGATTGCGTCAGCTCGCCGACGAAGGGGCGCGATACGTTCTCCTCGTGAAGCCGCAGTTCGAAGCCGGCCGGGCAGAGGTGGGCAAGCACGGCGTCGTGCGCGATCCAGCGACCCACCGGCGGGTCCTGGAGAAAATCGCTGGACATATCGCGTCACTCGGGCTATCGCTTCGCGGACTGACCGCCTCGCCGATACTTGGCCCTGCGGGAAACGTGGAGTTCCTGGCGTGGTGTGCGGACGCGCCACCGGCGGCTGAAGCCTCGAATGTGCTCATCTCGGCCGCGCTCCGCGAGGCGGAAAGTATCAGGCGCCCAGGGCGCGGGAGGACGGGAAACTGAAGAAGGTAGCACTGCTCACTCATCCGAGAGGCCGAGAGGCAGCGGAGATCGCGCAACGGCTGGAGCGGATGCTGCGCGCTGCAGGAGTCCAGACCCAGCGAACGCAGCGCGAGCGCGGCAAGGACCGCAGACTGCCTGCCGATGTGGAACTGCTTATCGCGGTAGGGGGAGACGGCACGGTGCTGCGCGCCCAGCGCATGGCGGTGCCCGCGGGCATACCCGTGCTTGGTATTGCGGGGGGGCGACTGGGTTTCCTGGCGGAGATTGCGCCACCCCAGCTCGACGACGCGATACGTCGGCTCCTGACCGGTGACTACCGCATCGAGCATCGGGGCATGCTCAATGTGGTGCACGAGCGGGATGGCCGCGTCCACGGCGACCACTCCGCGCTCAACGACGCCGTCCTGGCGCGCGGGCGCTCGCCTCGCTCGCTGTGGATATCCGTATCAGTGGACGACGCGCACCTCGCCAACTACGTGGCCGATGGGATCGTCGCGGCGACTGCCACCGGCTCCACAGCGTATTCGCTCGCCGCCGGTGGCCCGATTCTCGCGCCTGAACTGCGCAACGTGATCCTCACGCCGATCGCTGCTCATCTGAGCATAGTCCAGTCCGTAATCCTCTCGCCCGAGTCGCGCATCGAGCTGAAACTGGTCCGCTCGCAGGACGCCTCGCTGACGGTCGATGGCCAGGTGGACACGACGTTCTCGCTCGGCGACCGGCTGCTGATCACCACTAGCGACGTGCAGGCACGCTTCGTTCGAATGACTCCGATGAGTCAATTCTACACGCAACTCGTCGCTAGATTGCAGCACGACCTCGACCGAACGCACGGTCCCTCCGGCACGGATGTGGAACCCGCCAGGGCCTGAGTGGTACAATCGTCACGGCTGTTCTGCGTCAGAGCAGGGTGCACCGGCAAGGTCGCCGTCACATGGACCTCTTTGGCGTAGTAGCGTCACCCCGTGAGTGCGACGGCAGATGCCGGATGGAGGAAACGATGGAACCGGAAGAGTTGAGAATAGAAGAGACTGACATGCGAGAGCTGGTTGATCGGCTCGTTCGGGTCGGTGCGCCCCAGACGCTGGACGCGCTCACGGACTGGTACATCGGCATCGTCATCGAGCGCATCGCGGGCGAGCAGGGGAGGTAGCGAGTGGCGGTAGAAGTCGAGATCCAGTGGCAAGGCACGAATGATCAAAAGGCGGTGGCGAGCACGGTGTATGCGTTGCTGACGGCTCGTGCACGTTTCTTCGCTGATGATGCGCCAATACGCCAGAGTCTCGCGCACTTGCTGGACTTTTTTGAGAAGCAACACCCCGTCGAGCTGCAAACAAAGGAAAAGAACTACGAGGCGCTCATCGAGAAGAGCCTGACGCTGAACGAACACGTGTTCGCAAAAGAGCAGGGCGAGAACGGCGTCGTCTTCGTCACAACGAAGCGTGGGACCCCACCGAATGTCGACGCCGTAGATCTCACGGCCCATTCGTTCAGGACACGCCTGTTTGAGGGAGCACACGAACCCAATCAAGAAGAGTTGAAGGCGATCCGTGGCGTGGCTCGCGAGATGCCAGACATTATCATGGCATACCCGGAGACGATACATCCGGTCTTTCCCGTCGATATCCCCGATGCTTTCGAGCCGGACGAGGAACCAGTCCTTGCTGATTCTGCAGAGCGGGTGGTGGCCGAGGAGCAGCCCGAAGCAGCACCCGTGGACCGACGCGTTCGTATCGGTAACGCGGTGGTCGATCTGTCGGGGGACGCCAACGCAATCGCACAGGAGCACGCGGGGGCGTTCAAGGAACTGCTTGGCGCCTACCTCGATGAGGACTTTCGCTTCGTGCGTTTCGGCGAGCAGTACTACGTTGAGGATCGACTGGAGCGCCTCAGCAAGGGGCAGTTGCGCGACATAAAGGACTTCATCAACGAGCGCGGCGAGCCACTGGCAGACGAGGAACTGATTTCCGACGCACTACGTCGCCCTTTGCAGGGAGCGGACTACAGTTTGTGGCGGTTTACTATCAACTACCGGCTCGGCCGCGAACGAAAGGACTTCCGCTTCGTAGGGACAGCGCAGGATCGCCGGTGGGTGACGACGTCGTTGCCGCCGGTCGCGCAGTCGTTCCGAAAGCCATCGGAGATCGCGCAGGACTACCGGTATTTGACTGATCCCGAGCTGGCCGATGGAGATCCGGTGACGCCGGCGAGCGGCGCAGATGCGAGCGGACGGCTGCAAATCCGACACGTGCTGACGTGGTACGAGAGCGAAAACGGCGTGCTGCCGGTCACTCCCGCAACGCAGCTCATGATGCCGGATCCGCTCCTCGACGATCAGCCGGTCGTGGTACTGCGCATTCAGGATCCGCAAAACTACGCTACGCACACGGCGGAGCTTCGTCTCGGCGTCGGCAACCGTGGGACCCACATCGCGGGACTTGAGGAGTTGTTCCAGAGCACCTTGGTCCCCGGAGCGATCTTCTCCCTGGTTCAGGGTGCAAACAGTAACGAGTACACAATTGAATACGAGCGCCAGTCCGCCGCGCAGGAGTCGCGGCTACTACAATGGGACGAGCGGCGCGAGCGCTGGTTCTTCGGGCCCGTGGTGTACGAGTGCCCGGTCGACCCCTCGTATCTGCTCTCCGAAGAGCGGATAGGCGAGCTCAGTGGCCGCAAGCGTGCTTCGGATGCCGAGCGCAAGCGCCCGGATTACCTCCTGCAACAGGCTTTCGAGCTGGTCGGCGAGCGGGGCACGGACGGGTCGCTTACCGCGCTGGTAGACGATTTGACGCCCGTGATGAACATTGACCGTCCCTTCTCGCGAGCATACGTCGAGTCAATAGTTGAGAGTGGCCAGTATCCAAAGTTCACGCTTGAGGACCCGACGATCGGGCTCGCGGCATACCGGGCGTAGCTGAGACCGGTATCGTGACCCTACCGGAGTCTTTGCGAAACGTGCTGGAAACCACCGAGCCGATGCGCGCGACCGAGCTAACGGCGCTGTCCGATCTGCCTGCCGCGGAGTTGCAGGGCCGGGAGCGGGCCTGGGTGTCCGCTCCGCCGGAGCGCCGTCATGGCCTGCTGGCGGCGTTGCGCTCGCTTGCAGAGGACAACGTCGACCTGAACTTCAAGACGATATATCTGCTCGGGCTGGACGACCCCAGCTCGGAGGTTCGGCAAGCGGCGATTGAGGGCCTGTGGGAGGACGAAGGCAGCGCATTGCTGGAGCGGCTCCAGGGAATGCTGTTTTCCGACCCCGATCCCGAAGTGCGCGCGGCCGCCGCCACGGCTCTCGGTCGGTTTGCCTTCCTGGGGGCTGCGGGTGGCTTGCCCAGTTCTCGCGCGGATCAGCTACAGGAGGTGTTGCGACGGGCGCTCGTGGACACCAGTGACGGCTCGGCGATGCAGCGGCGGCTCGTCGAGGCGCTCGCGTACTTCCACGACGATGGCCTCGTGCACGAGTTTATAGGGCGGCTGTATCGCGAGGGCGAAGAGCCGGAGCAAGAGAGTGCCGTCATAGCGATGGGCAGGAGCATGGACGTGCGCTGGCGCGATGTCGTGGTGCGCGAGCTGAAAAACCAGGACGCGGGCATTCGGTTTCAAGCGGCGCGCGCTGCGGGCGAGATGCAGTTGATGGAGACCGTGCCGGAGCTCAGTACGCTCGCGGATGAACTGGATCCCGAGGTGCGCTCCTCTGCCATTTGGGCGTTGGGGCAGATCGGCTCCAAGCTTGCGACGGACAAGCTCCGATTGCTGGCACAGTCCCCTGCCGAGGATGTTCGCGAGGCGGCTGAGGAGGCGCTCGGCGAGGCGATGTACGCGAGTGGGTATGACGGATAAATCCCCCGGATGATAAACGTGCTAGCCACCGAGACCCATACGGCGATTATCCGGGAGGTTGGTCCACGCGAGGAAGCGGCGTGGGACAGCTTTGTCTCCTGCGCACCGAACGGACACATCCTCCAGAGCTGGGCCTGGGGCGAGTTCAAGCGCTCGTATGGCTGGCAGCCAGTCCGTCTCGCGCTGTCCATCGACGGGGAGATCCTTGCCGGAGCGCAGGTGCTGATCCGTTCCATCGCGGGCGTTTCCCTGCCGTACGTCCCGCGCGGTCCCGTCGTTGCGCCGGACCGGCCCGAGTTGTACTTTCCGCTGCTTGATGCGATTCACCGGTTGGGCAAGGGCCGGCACGGGGTGTTTCTGAAGGTGGAGCCGAACGAGCTAGCTGGCTCCACGGTAGAGCCGCTCCTGCGCAGCCGAGGGTTTCTGCGCAGCGCACATACCGTGCAGGCGCGCGCCACCCTGCACGTTCCGCTAGACGGTGGGGAAGAGGTGATCCTCGCCCAGATGAAGGGCAAGACGCGGTATAACGTCCGGCTCGCGGAGCGGCGAGGGGTTCAGATTCGGGCTGCGGGCAGTGCAGACGACCTGGCCCGCTTCCACCAGCTCATGGTTGAGACCGGCGAGCGTGACGAGTTCCCTGTGCGGTCTCTGGCGTATTATCGGGATGTGCTGGAGGCGTTCCGAAGCCGCGGTCAGGGCGAGTTGTTGCTTGCGGAGTTCGACGGTTTGATTGTCGCTGGCATCATGGTCTTCGCGTACGGCCCCGAGGGCATCTACATGTACGGCGCGTCCTCGAACAAGCATCGCCGCGAGATGCCGACCTACCTGTTGCAATGGCGGGCGATCCAGTGGTGCCTGGAGCATGGTTGCTCCCGGTACGACATGTGGGGTATCCCAGAACAGGTGGCCGATGGGGCTGACGAGCGCGACGCACTGGAAGCCAAGAACGTTCGGACGGGGCTGTGGGGTGTGTACCGCTTCAAGCAGGGCTTCGGCGGCGAGCACAGCCGGTACACAGGTGCCTATGACTATCCGTATAACCGACCGCTCTACCTGCTTTGGGCCCGCCTTCGT
>JACDAU010000353.1 GCA_013695265.1 Chloroflexia bacterium | reverse complement strand
GGCGCTCGAGTCCGAAGCGGCGTGTGAGCGCCGGGAGCGTAAGCTCACGATGTCGGTGGTGATACATCTGGTGATCGCGATCAACCTCTTCAGCGATGTCTCGGTGGGGCACGTGATGCGCAAGCTCTGCCAGGGGCTGCGCTTCATCTGGTTCGACCCAGAGTACCCACTGATACGAACTCCGGCTGAATAGTAGCGCATCTGTCATTCCGAGCTTGCGAGGAATCCGTGGTCGGGGTTACGGATCCCTCACTCCGTTCGGGATGACATGCAATAGTGTTCAAGCGGATTGCGTATTATAGTCTACCTGCAAGGACGTAGGTGGTCATCTCACCTTTGCCTTTCACGAGGATAACGCCCCGCTCTTCAAACCGATACGCGTGCTTCAGCCGTTCGTACGTGTGCGCCGTGACCTGGATACGACCCACCAGCCCGTGAGACTCCATCCGGCTGGCCGTATTTACCGTATCTCCCCAAAGGTCGTATATGAACTTCCTGGTCCCGATGATGCCGGCTATCACCGGTCCGGCATTTATTCCGACTCGGATATCCAGCGGCGCAATACCATCCGACTTAACGCGCGCGATCTCTTCCTGCATGTCGAGCGCCATCTCCGCTATGGCGGGAGCATGATCGTGCCGGGGGGTCGGCACGCCGCCTACCGCCATGTATGCGTCGCCGATGGTCTTGATCTTCTCCACACCGTGCCTGTCTGCGAGGCGGTCAAAAGAGGAAAAAATATCGTTGAGCAGGTAGACCAACTTCTCGGGCGACGTGCTGGCCGAGTACTCCGTGAAGCCAACGATGTCCGCGAACAGCACCGTCACCTCCTCGTACCTCTCCGCAATCACGTGCTCCCCCTCTTTAAGCCTCGCCGCAATCGCCTCCGGGAGGACGTTGAGCAGCAGGCGCTCCGACTTCGCGCGCTCGAATCTGATCTGCTCCAGGTAGAGTTGCTCCTGATCTCGCAGGCGCTTCTTCTCCAAACTCGCGCCTATTCGGGCCTGCAACAGAACCGGGTTAAACGGCTTGGGCAGGTAGTCCTCTGCGCCCATCTCGATGCAGCGCACCACGCTCTCCATCTCGTCCAATGCTGAGATCACGATCACCGGGATGTCGCGCAGGCTCGGGTCTGACTTGAGGCGGCGCAGAACCTCGTATCCATTCATCTGAGGCATCATAATGTCGAGGAGCACGAGGTCGAACCTCGTCGCACCGACGAGCTCCAGGGCACGCACGCCGTTCTCCGCACCTGTTGTCATGTGCCCCCGGCGCTCCAGGTGCCGCGAGAGGATGTCCCGGTTGATCTCCTTGTCGTCTACGATGAGTATGTGACCTGGCTCGTCGCGCGCCATTTCATTGCCCTCCTCGAGAGAGCGCACGGTCGAGACAACATCGCGGAGTACAGCAGGAGCGAGCGTGCCCTCCGCATCGAGTACCGCGTCGGCCGCGTCCTTGCCAGAGAAACGAACCACGTCGTCAATCAGCGAGAGGAAGTGCTCGGCTGCAGAATGTATCTTTCGCAGGTCCGCTGTGACTGTGTCCTGTCCGGCCCCGTCGGCATCCTCCAGCAGCATCTCGCTGTAGCCGAGGACCGCATTGATCGGCGTCCTGAGATCGCGGCGCAGCTCGATTCCGACAGCTTCCAAGTCAAGCTCCTGAGACGCATTTATCCTGGCAGGATCGAGGATGGAACTGACGAGGGCGAGGAGTTCGGTCCCAGCAGACCGGATTTTTCGGAGATCTGGTGCTGTACCTTGCTCGTCCGTGCCATCCAGATCTTCGAGCAGCATCTCGCTGTATCCGACGATGGCGTTGATCGGAGTGCGGAGATCGTGCCGGATCGTCGCCAGTAGCGTCCGGCGTGCGCGGTCCGTGGTCGGTGCCGTGCTATCCTGACCGTCCGAGTAAGTGCCGGCATCCGGACGCCCGCCCGAGTGCCGGGACTCCGTCTGGCTCAAGGCGCGATCTGCTGCCCCAGCAAGGCCTCGATCTTCGCCAGTAGGCGGGCGAGTTCCACTGGCTTGGTGTCGTAGTCGTCGCATCCTGCCTGGAGGGCTTTCTCGCGGTCGTCCGCCATCGCGTGCGCGGTGAGGGCAATGATCGGGATGTCTCCCGTGGCCGGCGTGCCCTTCAATCGCCTCGTGGCCTCCCATCCATCCAGCACCGGCAGGCTCATGTCCATCAGGATCAAATCGGGCGACTCCGACTTGGCAATGCCCACGCCTTGCTCACCGTCGACGGCGATTAGCACCTCATATCCCTTACGCTGGAGCCGACGCGAGAGCATATCGCGATTCATCTCATTGTCTTCGACCAGCAAGATCTTGATCATAGGTCCCCTTCCGAGCGGCTTCGACTTGCATTCAAGCTCTTCGGCGACCTCACCCCAGCCGCAACCAACTCCCGCACCTCGGACAGCAGTTCATTTCGGCCGTACGCGCCCTTCTGGAGTATGTGCTCCACATACCCGTTCAAGCGCAACCGATCCGCCTGGTCCAGGTCTTTGGCGGTGACCACCACGATCGGTACGCCTCGCCAGTCGGGATGCTTGCGTACCTCTTCGACGAACTCGAAGCCATCCATTTCCGGCATCATCAAATCAAGCAGAATCAGCGCGGGCCGCTCGCCGGCCAGTCGCTCGAGCGCGACGAGCCCGTTCTCCGCTTCCTCCGTTGCGAAACCTTCTTTCTCAATCATCTCCCGCAGCATCTCGCGGGTCATGGCGTCGTCCTCAACCAGCAGTACGGTAGGCACCGATCCATCACGCCTATACTTGGCGAGAGCAGCGGACAGGCGCTCGCGATCGATCGGCTTCGTCAGATAGTCGGATGCTCCCAGCGCGTACCCCAGGTTCCGGTCATCGACGATCGTGAGCATGATTACGGGGATGTCGCAAAGTCTCTCATCAGCCTTGAGCGCACTCAGCACCGCCCAACCGTCCATGCCGGGCATCATTACGTCGAGGGTTATCGCGTCCGGCCCCACTTCCCTCGCCAATCGCAATCCGTCCTCCCCGCTGGGAGCGGTCACCACGGCGAACCCCTCTCTTCGAAGAAACCTGCCGAGCAAGTCGAGCACGCTGGGGTCGTCGTCTATGCCCAGCACGGTCCCGGCGGGGTGGTTCGGGAGATCGAGCAGCGGAGCGGACCGGCGTGCTGGCTCCGATTTCGGATCGCGCACCTCTGCTGGCAGCCACACGGTGAACGTTGAGCCCTTGCCCACCTCGCTCTCGACGGTGACCGCTCCGCCCATCATCTCGCAGAACCGGCGGGTCAGGGCGAGGCCCAGGCCGGTGCCCCCGTACTTGCGGGTCGTGGCCGCATCTGCCTGGGAGAACGCCTGAAACAGCTTGCGAACCTGCTCCGGGTTCATCCCGATACCCGTGTCCATCACCCGGAAAGTGATCCGGTTACCGTCATCCTCGCGAGCGACGTCGAGCGATATCGTGCCCTGCTCCGTGAACTTGGAAGCATTGCTCAGTAGATTGAAGAGGGCCTGACGCAGCTTGGTCATGTCGGCGCGCATGGATCCCAGTCCGTCCACGCAGCGCACCGTCAGGACGTTGGACTTCTTCTCAACCAGGGGCCGGACGGTGGCAGCGACCTCGCGGACGATGGTCTCCACGTCGAACGTCTCGATGTACAGATCCATCTTGCCCGCCTCGATCTTGGACAGGTCAAGGATGTCATTGATCAAGCCGAGGAGATGTTTACCTGCGGAGGTGATCTTTTGCAGGTCGGGGATGAGTTCATTCTGCCCTGCTTCCTCGATCTCCTCCTGCAGCATCTCACTGTACCCGATGATGGCGTTGAGGGGGGTGCGAAGCTCGTGGCTCATATTCGCGAGGAACGAGCTCTTGGCCTGGTTGGCGGCTTCGGCCGCTTCTCTCGCCTCCTGCATCGCCTCGAACAGACGGGCGTTCTCGATGGCAACGCTTGCCTGTCGGGCGATGCCCTCCAGGAAGTCCAGGTCTGCCTGGCTGAAGAAGCGATCTGGTCCTTCGCGGTTTACCGTCATAACCCCAATGACCGCACCTCGAAAGACGAGTGGCGCGGCCATGAGCGACTCCGGCGCCTCAACCTCGTCCGGCGTGCCGGGTACGTGGGTTGCCCGCGGATCCACCAGGGGGTCGTTGACTATCTCGGGGACCGCCTCCCGCGCTATGGAGCCAGCAATCCCTTCGCCCAACCGGAGCCGGAGGGACATGAATGCGTCGGAGTACGGTCCGACGGCGACCACTGGGCGGAGCGCCTCGTCGGCGGGCTCTACCAGGTACAACGCGCACGAAGACGCCCTGCACAGGTTGTAGGCATGATGAGCGATGCGGTCGAGAACCGTGTGCACGTCGAGCGTGGCGGAGATCTCCCGACCCACTTCGGCGAGGGCGGCCATCTCGCCAGCGCGCCTCCGGGTCTCCTCGTGAAGCTGCGCATTTCGAATGGCGACCCCGACGTTTGCGGCGAGCGTTGCGAGCAGACGAGCGTCGTCTTCGTCGAAGAGGCCCTCCTGCATGGTGCTCTGCACGCTGATTACCCCGATGGCCTCGTCCCCAACCAGGATCGGCACGCCAAGATACGACTTGACGCGAGTGCCGATTCCTGCCTTGAGTTCGTCTGAGTTCGATGTCTCATTGAGCAGCATCGGGCGACGGGACTGGAGGGTCCGTGAGGTAAGACCCTCCCCATATGGGAGCGAGGGTTCTGGCCGTCGCTCGGCGTCCTGGACGTAATAGGGGAAGTTGATCAGATTCGTCGCGCGGTCATGGAGCGCGATATAGATTATCTGCGCGTTGAAGGTCTCGCGAAGCCTCTCGCCGACCAGATCTATCAACGCGTCCAGCTCCGGCTCGGACACGAGCGCCTGCCCGATGTCGTTGATCGTCCCCAGCTCGGCGGCGCGCCGACGCTCCTCCTCGAATAAGCGCGCGTTCTGCAGCGACACTCCCATGTTTGCGGTTATTGTCGTCAGCAGTCGAACCTCGGAGTCGCTGAAGGCATGTTCCCTGTCGAGGTTTTGAAGAGTGATGGCGCCGATCACCTCGTCTCCGCTCACGATCGGTACGCTCACCGAGGACTTCGGCTGCTCACCCCCCAACAAGTACGAGCCATACTCTGCCACCCGCCGCTCCATATCCTCGTTGATCACCAGTAGCTGGCGGGTGCGAATCACATGAGGCGTGAAACCGCCACCAAGAGGACGCGGCTGCATATCCGGGTCCTGTCGCTCGCCGCGCTCTGTGGAATAGGGTATCGTGACGGTTTCGGTCCGGCGATCGTACAGGGCAATGAACGCGACCTGTGCATCGAAGACGTCACGGATCGTGTCGCC
>JACDAU010000348.1 GCA_013695265.1 Chloroflexia bacterium | reverse complement strand
GCGCTACGACGAGGTCCGCCTGTATCAGGCGCTCCTGGAGAGCAAGGCGAGTGAGCATTCCTCCCGGATGGTGGCGATGCGCAATGCGACGGACGCGGCGAACGACATCGTGGACGACCTGAGCCTGACGTACAACAAGGCTCGGCAGGCAGCGATCACGAGGGAGATCATCGAGATCGCGGGTGGCGCCGCGGCCCTGGAGGGCTAATAGCCGATCATTGGGGCGGCCCGCTGGGCTGCCAAACGCAGGAGGGAAATAGTGGTGGTACAAACTCAAGCAGCAACAGGCAGCGTGCTCCAGGTACTCGGCCCCGTGGTGGACGTCGAGTTCCCGGATGGCAATCTTCCCGAGATCTACAGTGCCCTGCTCGTGGAGATGGAAGGCGGCGACCCCGTGACCGTCGAGGTGCAGTCTCACCTCGGAAACGACACGGTTCGCACCGTCTCGATGACGGCGACGGAGGGACTGGCCCGCGGGGCGCAGGTCACGAACACCGGTCAGCCCATCGCGGTGCCGGTCGGCCCTGGAACGCTCGGGCGCGTCTTCAATGTGCTCGGTGAGCCTGTGGACAACAAGGGCGACGTGACCGTGGACCAGCGCTGGCCTATCCACCGCCCTGCCCCGAGCTTCGCGGACCAGTCAACCGAGGCCCAGGTGTTCGAGACGGGAATGAAGGTCATCGACCTCATCGCGCCGTTCACCCGCGGTGGCAAGACGGGCGTATTCGGCGGCGCGGGTGTCGGTAAAACGGTCGTGATCCAGGAGCTTATCAACAACGTTGCGAAGGAGCATAGTGGTGTGTCTGTGTTCTCGGGCGTGGGCGAGCGCAGCCGCGAAGGGAACGACCTGATTCACGAGATGCAGGATTCCGGCGTGCTTGGCTCCACCGCGCTCGTGTTCGGGCAGATGAACGAGCCTCCCGGCGCCCGACTGCGCGTGGGCCTGACGGGACTCACAATGGCTGAGTACTTCCGCGACGAGGAGAACCGCGACGTGCTCCTCTTTATGGACAACATCTTCCGCTTTGTGCAGGCGGGCTCGGAGGTTTCGGCGCTGCTGGGCCGGATGCCGTCTGCGGTGGGCTACCAGCCGACCCTCGCCAGCGAGATGGGACAGTTGCAGGAGCGGATCACCTCCACGCGCAACGGCTCCATTACAAGCGTGCAGGCCGTGTACGTGCCGGCGGACGACTACACCGACCCCGCGCCGGCAACCACGTTCGCGCACCTCGACGCGACGATCTCGCTGGAGCGCTCGATCTCTGAGAAGGGTATCTACCCGGCGGTGGACCCGCTCGCCTCGACGAGCCGGATCCTCGACCCGCGCATCGTGGGCGAGGAGCACTACGACACCGCTCGCGGGGTGCAGCGAGTACTGCAACGTTACAAGGACCTCCAGGACATCATTGCGATCCTCGGCGTAGAGGAGCTCTCGGAGGACGATAAGCTCACTGTATCCCGCGCCCGCAAGATTGAGCGGTTCCTTTCGCAGCCGATGAACGTTGCCGAGCAGTTCACCGGACAGCCGGGGCAGTACGTTCCGGTTGCGGATACGGTGCGTGGATTCCAGGAAATCCTCGATGGCAAGCACGACAGCCTGCCGGAGCAGGCGTTCTACATGGTCGGCGATATCGATCAGGTGCTCGCGAAAGCCCGCGAGATGTCCGGTGAGGAGGACGAACCGGCGGAGAAGGCAGCGCCCGAGCAGGCTTCCACGGCGCCCAACGAGGGCACCGCCGAAAGTGACGACAACGGGGACGCCACGAACCCGTAGGCAGCGGCTACTCGTCCATTTTTGACGGCATATGGGGGTGGACGGCGAGTCTACCCCCGTCGCCCATGAGCGAGAGTACAACGGCGGGTCTCACGCCTCGAGGCCGCGCGCCGATGGCGAACTCTTGATGATAGAATAAACGGTCGTGGCCTGGAGGCGTCAGAGCGCGTCGGTTTGCTTCTGTCAAGGAACGGGAGGGTAAATAATGCCGCTGCACCTGGAAATCGTCACTGCGGAACGGGTGGTGTATGCAGAAGATGTGGACATGGTCGTTGCTCCGGGACTAGAGGGCGCGCTCGGCATTCTGCCCCGGCACGCGCCGCTGATGAGTGTTCTCGGTATCGGGGAGCTTCGTATTACGCAGGGCGGTCAGGAGACGGGACTGGCCATCGGTGGCGGATTCCTGGAGGTGCTGGACGACCGGGTGACCGTTTTGGCCGATAGCGCGGAACGCGCGGATGAGATCGACGAGGCGAGGGCAGAGGAGGCGCAGCGTCGGGCCGAGCAACTGCTCGCGAATCGTGGCCAGGTGGAGACGGCGGCCGCACTCGAAACCTCACTGCGGCGCGCGCAGCTCCGTCTGCGTGTGTCTCGTCGGAGGCGGAACGTCCGCGGCGACCGCCCGACCCCGTAAGTCACGTGATTTAGCGCCGCATCGGAGAACGTGTTGATCTTTTCCAAGAGGATAGGCATAGACCTGGGTACGGCGAACGTGCTTGTCTTTGTAAAAGGCAAGGGCATCGTCATCAATGAGCCGTCGGTAGTCGCGATCAGCACGAGGGATGGCTCAATCAAGGCCGTTGGCGCGGAGGCGCGAGATATGCTCGGGCGCGTGCCGGAAACGATCGAGGTCATTCGCCCCATGCGCAACGGCGTCATCGCCGATTACGTGATCACGGAGCAGATGCTCAAGTACTTCATCGGGAAAGCGGCGGGACGGTTCTCGCTCGGCGGTCCCGAGGTGATGATCTGCATCCCCGCGGGGGTGACGACGGTCGAGATGCGCGCCGTGCGTGATGCCGCGCTGAATGCTGGCGCGAAGCATGCGTGGCTGATCCGCGAGCCCCTGGCCGCCGCGATCGGCGCGAACGTGCCCGTTGCCAGCCCAAGCGGCAATCTGATCCTCGACATTGGGGGCGGTACGACGGAGGTCGCCGTGATTGCACTCAATGGCATTGTCGTGGGCAACTCTGTGCGCATCGGCGGCAACAAGATCGACGACGAGATCGTGAACTATATGAAGCGCAAATACAGCCTTATGATCGGCGAACGAACCGCCGAGGAGATCAAGATCGCCATCGGCAGCGCAGTCCGAACCGAGGATAACGAGAGCGTGCCCGTAAAGGGCCGGGATCAGGTATCTGGTTTGCCCCGTACCGTGACGATCAGTTCGCACGAGGTGACGGACGCGATCCGTGAGCCGCTGCAGAGCATCGTCGGCGCGGTTCAGGCCGTCCTGGAGGAGACGCCGCCGGAGCTGGCATCAGACATTATAGACAAGGGGATGGTGCTTACGGGCGGCGGCGCGCTGCTGCGGAACATCGATCACCTCCTCGCTAAGGCGACGGGCGTGCCGTGCTACATTGCGGAGAGCCCACTCAACTGCGTGGCGACGGGCACGGGTGTGGCGCTCGAACACCTCGATATCCTGCGCGACAGCCTCTCGGATGAGTAGCATCGCGTTTCGGCGGGGCCGGGCGAGCGGCCTGCGCGCAATCGGCAATGCCGACGCCGATCTCCTCAAGCACTTCGACTGGGTCATGTTCGCCGCGACCCTCCTCATCGTCTCGTTTGGCATCATGATGATTTACAGCACGACCACAGCGGCGGGCCCGCTCGTGCTCAACCTGGTCGTGCTCAAGCAGTTGATCTACGGCGGGGTCGGCCTTATCCTGATGGGGATCCTGGCAAGCATAGATTATCGGTTCCTCGCGAACTGGACCTGGGTGATGTACGTGGTGATGCTCGGGTTGCTCGCCCTGATCTTTGTGATAGGGCGCGAGACCTTCGGCTCGACCCGGTGGATTGACATCGGCCCCGTGGCGCTGCAGCCCAGCGAGTTGGGGAAGCTGGTGATGGTGCTCGTGCTTGCGAAGTTCCTGGCGGACAGACCTCGTGGCCGCTCGAACCTCGTCCGCTTCCTCATCTCGCTTGGACTCATTGCGCTTCCATTCGGCCTTGTCTTCCTGCAGCCGGACCTGGGCACGTCGCTCGTGCTTGCCGCGGTCTGGGTTGCGATGACGCTCGTCTCGGGAACCCGCTGGAAGTATCTCGTGACGCTCGCGGCGCTGGCCCTGCCGTCTGGATTGGTAGCGTGGCTCTGGCTACTTCGTCCGTATCAGATCGCCCGCGTGATCGTCTTTCTGAACCCCGAAGCCTCCGAGCTCGACGGGGGCTACAACATCATCCAGGCCCGCATCTCCATGGGAAACGGCGGGCTAACGGGACAGGGCTTCATGGGAGGCACCCAGGGCCAGCTCGACTATCTGCGGGTGCAGCACACAGACTTCATCGCTTCCGTGATCGGTGAGGAGTTCGGCTTCGTCGGGATGATCGCGCTCCTGCTCGTGTACGGCCTGCTCTTGTGGCGGATGATCCGCGTCGCGCGGCTCGCCCGGGACGAGTACGGCGAGCTGATCGCTGCGGGGATCACGACGACCTTCCTGTTTCAGATCTTTGTGAACGTCGGCATGAACATGCAGCTTATGCCCGTGACGGGTATTCCACTTCCCTTAATCTCGTATGGCGGGAGCTCGCTCGTGACGCTGCTCGCTGCCCAGGGTATTCTGCAGAGCATCCTGATGCGGCACAAGAAGCTCAACACGTAGCTGATAGAATGCAGAGTGCGACGCGTGCATTGCGGCCAGATCATCCCGAGCGCACGGGCGAAACCAGTTCCGCCGCCGGGATTACCCTGCCTATACAAGGAGCTGACTCATGAGCGTAGTACGAGATGAGACCCGCCTGGTAACCGTGGAGGATCTCTCGGAGTTACCTGAGAAGCCCGGCGTGCGGTACGAGCTGGTCGATGGGGAGGTGATCGAGATACCCGGAGCAAGCGCTGTCCATGGCCTGATCGTCGAGTTGCTCTTGCGCCTGATTGGCGCACATGTTCGCGACCGCGACCTCGGTGTGGCTCTTGGCGATGGTACTGGCTACATCCTGAGCCGAACCCCTGATCGGCTGCGCATCCCCGACATGTCGTTCGTTTCATGGGAGCGCGTGCCTGGAGGGGAAGTGCCGGACGAGGGCTACTGGCAACTGGCCCCGGACCTGGCGGTGGAGGTGGTGTCGCCCGGAGACCGGGCGGAGGACATTCACGACATGGTGCAGGAGTACCTGGAGGCGGGAACCATTATGGTGCTGGTCTTGTGGCCACGGCGCCGATCCGCAACGATGTACGTGCCCGGCGCGACCGCCCGTGAGTTCGGCGCCGAGGACCAGCTCGACGGTGGTGATGTGCTGCCGGGCTTCCAGGTGAAGGTAAACGACCTGTTCGAGGTGCACACGAGCCGAGGGAGTGACGCGCCGAGCAGAACATAGTTCCTGGAGCAGTGCGCCTCGTACGCGTGAGGCTGGAGGAGGCGACCGTGGAATTGACGCTAGAAGACGTGCGGCACATCGCGACACTTGCACGCATCGGGCTCACGACAGAGGAGATGGAGACGCTGCGTGGGCAGCTCGGCGATATCCTCGCCCACGTGAGCCAGCTCAATGAGCTCGATACGGAAGCGATACCCCCAACGGCGCAGGTGCTCTCGCTGCACGACGTGCACGCTACGGACGAGCCCCGGCCGAGCTACCCCGTGGACGCGATGCTCGCGAACGCGCCGGAGCGCGAGGGGAACTATTTCAGGACAAAGGCGGTGCTTGGTTATGAGACGTGAGAGCCTGGCTTTGGCGGGCGCGACGATCGGGGAACTGCGGCGGCTGCTCGATGCGCGCGAGTTGTCCTCGGTGGAGATAACCGAGGCATACCTGGCGCGTATAGCTGCGGTGGATGACCGGGTCCGGTCGTTCATCACA
>JACDAU010000196.1 GCA_013695265.1 Chloroflexia bacterium | reverse complement strand
GCGGGCACCCGGTTGGGGGATGATCCAGAAGATCTCCACGACATGCGCGTCGCCACCAGGCGATTGCGCGCCGCCCTGAGCCTCTTTTCGGACGTCCTGGCACAGCGGGCGCAACGCGTGCGGGAAGAGCTCCGATGGCTGGGACACGCGCTGGGTGAGGTCCGCGATCTCGATGTACAGATCGAGCAGCTGCACGCATGGCGTGACGAGACTGCTGAACGCCAGAAGGATCTCACGCCATTGCACGCGGTGCTGGAGCGGCAGCGTAATGAAGCGCGGCAGCGCATGTTGGCGGTCCTGGATTCGGATCGGTATCGCAAGCTCGTTGGCTCGATCACCTCGATGTTCGACCGCGGCCCGGTGCCGGTCATTGACGCGGGGCAGGCGCCCGTGCTGGAAGCAGCGCCGGATCTTGTGACGAAACGCTACCGCCGCTTCCGCAAGGCAGGGGACGCCATCACTCCCGCTTCTCCATCGGAGGAGTTTCACGAGCTCCGCAAGCGGGGCAAGCGGCTGCGGTACGCGCTCGAGTTCTTCGGTGACGTGTATGGCAAGTCGACGAAGGAAATGGTCGCACCGCTGATCACAATGCAGGACATCCTTGGGGCGCATCAAGACGCATACGTTGCCGTTGCACGGTTACGCGAACTGAGCACAACGGAAGGCGACCAGCTTCCTTCGAGTACGGCGTTCGCCATGGGCGAGATCGCCGAACGATATGCGCAGCAGACCGCGGAGCTGCGTTCGCAGTTTCCCGATGCGTATCAGGCGCTGCAGGGGAGGCGTTGGCAGCGTTTGCGTCGGCGGATGAAGGAAGGACGCCCGTAAACACTTTTCAGGTTCTGTGTGGCCCACAATGCAGGTGACAATAGGGGCAACCGGGTTCGGGCCTTCGATCTGGGCATAAGGGTAAAGATACTACAGGCCGTCCGGATAATCGCTCCCGCTTACTCCGGGACACTGGGGTGTTTTTCGGTTCAGGCACGAGGTAATGGAACCTGAGCCATCCAGAGTGTTGCGGAACCTGCCACCGGGGTGACCGCACCGTTGCGCTGGGTATTCCGCTCGATCGATAGTGCGACCCGAAGCCGCCCTTTCCGGAGCCGTGATCAAAAACGCTGCCACTGTGACACTCTGCTTGGAGGAAGGTACTGTATTTATGGCGACCGTCGAAACGATTAACCTGAGCGACCCCACGCTGTATATCAACCGCCAACTCTCCTGGCTGGAGTTCAATGAGCGGGTGCTCGAGCAGGCAAAGGATCGGCGGCACCCCCTGCTGGAGCGCGCGCGCTTTCTCGCCATCTCCGAAACGAATCTGGATGAGTTCTTCATGATCCGCGTCGCCGGTTTACAGAAACAGGTCGCGACCGAACGTCCTTCCACCGTAGTCGATGGGACCACGCCAGAGGAACAGCTCGTGGAGATTCACAGCCGGATCAGCCGGTTCTACACGGAGCAGCGCCGAATCCTCCGGGAGGAGCTAATCCCGGAACTCCACGCGGCCGACGTCCATCTGGTGCCCTACGATGATCTGGATAAGGGACGCAAAGAAGAGCTTCGCCGCCGTTTCGAGCGCGAGGTCCAACCGATCCTCACCCCGCTGGCCGTCGATCCGGCACATCCTTTCCCCCACATATCCAACCTCTCTCTCAACTTGCTCGTCGTGATTCGCGACCGCGATCGCGACGTGATGGCGCGGGTCAAGGTGCCCAACACGCTGCCCCGCTTTCTGCGCCTCTCGAAGCCGGACGCCCGACCGGAGCCCGGCAAGCACCATCCCGTTCTGCTTGTACGGCTCGAGGAGGTGATCGCCGCAAATCTCGACGAGCTGTTTTCGGGACACGACGTGGTAAATTGCTATGTCTTTCAGGTCACGCGCAATGCGGACCTGGTCATTCAGGAGGATGAGGCTGCGGACCTCCTGCAAGCAATAGAGGACGAGCTGGATCAGCGGCGCTTTGGCGAAACCGTGCGCCTCATTGTAACCTCGGACATGCCGCAGCGGCTGCGCACATGGCTTGCGGGCCATCTGGGCGTTCAAGCGGGAAGCCTCCATGCAGTCCCGGAACCGATCGGTTTGGCGCAAGTCGCCGAGCTGACGCACCTGGACCGCCCGGAACTGCTGTACCCACCTATAAGTCCACGGCTGCCCGAGGATACGCTCGGCGAGCCGACCTTTTTCTCGCAGCTCGAGCAGGGCGACCTCCTGCTGTACCATCCGTACGACTCGTTCGTGCCCGTCGTGGACTTTGTGCGGAGCGCGGCGAGTGACCCAGCCGTGCTCGCGATCAAGCAGACGCTGTACCGAGTCGGATCCCGCTCGCCGATCGTGGAAGCCCTGCTGGACGCGCGGGATGAAGATACGCAGGTTGCGGTGCTCGTGGAACTCAAGGCGCGCTTCGATGAGGAGCCGAACATTGTCTGGGCGCGCCAGCTTGAAGGAGAGGGCGTCCACGTATCCTACGGTGTGGTCGGACTCAAGACCCATGCCAAACTTTGCCTGATCGTCCGCCGGGACGAGTCGGGCTTGCATCGGTATGTCCATCTCGGCACCGGCAACTACAACCCCGGCACCGCACGGGTCTACACTGACTTCTCATACTTTACAGACGACCCGGAAATCGCGAATGACGTGTCGGACCTGTTCAACTACCTGACGGGCTACTCGAAGCAGGAGGAGTACAGTAAGCTTCTCGTTGCGCCGGTGACGCTGCGGCAGCGGCTCCTGGGCCTCATTGAGGAGCAACAGGAGGCAGCGGAGCGCGGGGAGGCTGCCCGTATCACGATGAAGCTCAACTCCCTGACGGACCAGCCGATGATCATTGCGCTGTATCGCGCCTCCCAGGCGGGGGTGCGGATCAACCTTGTCATTCGGGGTATCTGCTGCCTGCGACCGGGGGTTGAGGGCGTGAGTGAGAACATCTCTGTCGTCTCACTGGTCGGGCGCTTCCTGGAACACGCACGCGTGCTAATCTTTGGTGAGGGCGAGAGCCAGCAGGTTTATCTCGGCAGTTGCGATTTGATGGAGCGCAACCTGGACGGACGGGTCGAGACCCTCTTTCCCCTGCGCGAGCAGCAGCACCGCGAGCGAGTGTGCCGCATACTCGAGCTCCAGATTGCCGACACAGTAAATGCCTGGCAGCTCAATTCGGACGGCTGCTACACTCCCCGGCGTCCGGACGTCGGCGAACAGCCGCTCGATAGCCAGCTCGCGCTCATCCGCGAGGGCACGTAGCGTGCATTCGGTCAGGCGTACGTTCACCGTTCCACAGGAAGGTCAAACGCAATCCGCCCGAACCCTACAGCCCTGGGCGAAAGGTTGGATCCCTCTAGCAGGGGCGTGGTGGTGGGGTTGCACGGGCGTTCGGTTGAACTCCCCTACGTCTGGCCCAGCGAGATCGCCTGTGCAAAGGATCACTTCCGGTGCTCACCACGGTACGACATGTTATTCTGAGCCGCAGAGAAGATGCCGTACACCCAACTACAGATTTCTCGCAGGCTCGAAATGACAGATTTGCCCCCGTTTAGCCGGAGTTAGAGTTACGGGTATATACCGCGCACGCGGGTGGCGTCGGCCACGCGGCGGACGGCGATCAGATAGGCGGCGGTGCGCATGTCTACGCGTTCCTTCGTGGCCATCGCGAGCACCTCGGCGAAGCTGGAGGTCATAATCGAGCGCAGTTTCTCGTTGATTTCCGCTTCCTTCCAGAAGAACGCCTGCTTGTCCTGCACCCACTCGAAGTAGCTAACCGTGACCCCACCGGCGTTCGCCAGAATGTCAGGGATGAGCATCTGGCCGTTGCCGTACA
>JACDAU010000167.1 GCA_013695265.1 Chloroflexia bacterium | reverse complement strand
GTCACATCCCGAAGTGCGAAATGCCGTGGCGTATCTTGTAGTCCGTTTGATTGTGCCCAGACCTCGGCGCGGTCATCGCCGACCTGTATCACTGTACCTCTAGCGAGTCGCGCCGCACCGTTGCGCAAGGCGTCGACGAACCAGTCGCGCGGCTGGTCACGCGCATCCCGCGGCTTTCCGAACGTCACGGTGATCTGACCCCTTCACCAGGCAAATGTGCCTGGCATGTCCTGGCGCGCCCTGCGGATGCTTTGCGACACGACGGGCTGCTACCGGTCACTTCTCAGCCAGACGCACATCGGGCTCGGCTCGCGGTTCGCCCACGCATAGTACGGGATGGCTGTGATCTGCTTTGCTTGGCCGGGCGGCTGACCAGTTGCCGTATCCGCTGTGCGATACAGTGTGCCTGTCCAGGCGTCGTCCGGTGGAGCGACCCGCGCCTCGCCGCGCAGCAGCACCAGGCCGCCGAGCAGACTTGGGGCATCCTCCGTGCTGAACGCTGTTCCGGTCGAGATGACGAGACTGCCAGGGTCCACGCCGGGGTTATCGGCGGCCTCGACGCAGTACAGCAGCGGTCCGCGCATCAAAGCGATCCGGCCAACGTTTTCCGCGACCGACGGGTGACAACTGATCCCCCGGACGGGCATCGGCAAGGTGAGCCGCACCATGTCTCCCGGCGTCCATTCCCGGCGTAATTCTACATAACTACCCGGAACGAGCGGTGTGTCGGCCCGTGTTCCGTTGATCTCGAGCGTCGCGCCCGCTGCGCACCAGCCGGGGATGCGCAGCCGCAACGCGAACGCGCCTTCACCTCGCACCTCGAACTCGACCGTGCCGTCCCACGGGTACCGGGTGCGTTGTCGCAGCTCCACCGTCCGGCCATCGGGCAGCGCCATGTGAGCGTTGGCTTCGGCGTACAGGTGGACCCAAATGCTGTCATCGGAAACACCGTAGAGGTAGCTGGGGAGTGAGGCGAGGGTGCGGGAGACGTTGGGCGGGCAGCATGCACAGCCGAACCAGGGTTGGCGCCGATGTGCGCCGTTGTCCTCCAGTGGGTTTTGGTAGAAGTATGACTGTCCGTCGAGTGAGACGCCGGGCAGCACCGCGTTGTACAGCGTGTGTTCGATGAGGTCCGCGTACCGCGCCTCACCGTCGAGCTGGAGCATCCGCCAGCTCCACATCACACTGCCGATCGCTGCGCACGTTTCGGTGTACGCGCGGGCGTTCGGCAACTCGTAGTCCTTGCCAAATGCCTCGCCTTCGTAGCGCGATCCGATGCCGCCGCTCACATACATTCGTTTGCTGGTCATGCTCTCCCATAGCTGGTCCAGCGTTTCGAGCAGGCCTTCCTCGCCGGTCTCCGCGTAGATGTCGGCCGCCCCGGCGTTCAGGTAGACCGCCCGCACTGCGTGGCCCACGATCTCGCCCTGCTCCCGGAAGGGTGCGTGGTCCTGATGATACTCGTCGCCGCCCGCCAGCCCCTCGCCGCGCGCGTTGATGAAGTACTCTGCTTGCCGCAGATACCGCGGCTCACCGGTGTCTCGATACAGCTCGACGAGCGCCATCTCGATCTCCTCATGTCCGTCCGTGCCCGGCCGCTTGCCTGGTCCGGAACCGAACACGGCGCAAATATGATCCGCCAGGCGGCGTGCCACAGCGAGCAGCCGATCGTCCCCAGTAGCGCGGTGGTGGGCGACGGCGGCCTGAATGAGGTGCCCCGCGCAGTACATCTCGTGGAGGTCGCGCAAGTTGGACCAGCGCTCCGCTTCGCGCTCGAACATAAAGTACGTATTGAGGTAGCCGTCCGGTTGCTGCGCGTCGGTTATCTCGCGGATCGCGGTCTCGACCATTTGCGCGAGGCCGGGCGCATCGTCAGTTGCCAGCGTCCACGCGGCGCCTTCGAGCCACTTGTATACGTCGGAGTCGTTGAAGTAGATCCCCTGAAATGGCAGGTTGACTTTCCGTGAGGCTCGCCGGAAGTTATCGAGCCGTCCGGTGGCCTCGATGTGCTGGAACTGTGACGGGAGCGTGGTCTCCCGATTGATCTGCCTGCGAGGCGACCAGAAACTATCGGTCAGTTGAACGGCATCAAGCGGCACGGGCCGAAGCCTCACACGGGTGCTCCGCGATGTATCCACCACCGTAGCTGATGTTCGATTACGAACGGTCATCCCCTGTATTCTCCTTTTATTGCACGTTTCTGTTTGCCGCCAGGCAGCTGGTACGACGCATACTTCCCCGCAGCAATGCTCAGTGTAGCGGCGGCGGCGTCAGAGACTGCCGACTCGATCCCAGCCATTGATCTCGGCATCCGGCGTATCAGCGATCACGATCACGGCGAAAGTCAGGACCGTGCAGCCCTCCTCGAGGTGGCCGCCCATGGCGCGCTCGGTGTTCGAGAACGTGATGTGAGCGTGCACGCGGCCATCCAGGATCATGCCCGTCACGGTCAGGATATCGAAGGGCCCCTCGCCCTCGAAGAATACGTCTTCGGTGGGAAGCACCGGCTTATTCACCACGTGAACCCGATAGCGGTTCAGCGACCCGACGCCACTTATGATGATTCCGTTGCGGATGCCCTGCTCGCGGACTGCCGCCCGGATGGACGCCAGCACATCGTCCTTCGGGTTGAGGCGAACGAGTATGAGACGGTTGCTCGTGCTCACTTGAGTTCGCATCAGGCCGAGTCCGATCGTGTCATAGACACCCGATACTTTCGCTTGGAGTCCGGGAGGTTCCGATGCAGGATATCAGACAGACTCGTTGTGCGCTTGATGATCTTCAGCCCCGTTGAGGAGAAGGTGCGCTCGTTGAACACGTGCTCAGACAGCAGGGGATTTGTGAGCGCCTGGGAGAAGGCGTCGATACCGACGAGCCGCCCGATCAGCGGCGCGACCGCCGACCCTGGTCGGAGGTCCTCCGCCATCAGTCCGACGTAGAACTCGATGTTGTCGACGTGGCCGTAGGTTTGTTCCAGCGCGATCTGCACATCACGATTGCCGGTAATCTGATCGAAGGCCGTCACCCTGGGGTAGTTGCATAGCCTGCGATACTCGTTGTAACTCCGCAGGTGGGTGAGTCGGCTTAGTTCGATGCTCGCGCGTTCCGTATCGAGCAGGAAGTGTGGCGTGTTGAACAGGCCGATCTCCCCGGCCGGTTGCGCGGAGGCGTCCTCAAACAGGCCGCCCAAACCCCGCTCGGTCACGATGGCGTTGTTGAACATGGTCTCCTCCGCCGGGAAGTCCTGTCCGCCGAGCCGGAACCGATCGGGGACCAGACCGTGCCACCGATACACCAGGCTGAACTCCAGGGACATCCAGTTCTGGCGATACCATCGCTCCTTGACGAAAGAGGTCGCATCGAACCGGAACTTGAAGTGATACGGGGCGATGTGGTTGATGTACTCATTGACGACGATCTTGATGAGCAGCACCATCGCGATGTTTCGCGCCGTCTGGAACAAACGCTCGTCATCCCAGTCCGGGTGCGCGTGGGCCAGTTCACCGCAGATGCGGTTGTGTTCCCGCAAGAACAGGGTGTTCATCATGACGTAGCCGGTCTGCACGTTCGCTCGTTCCACCCCCATGGCGAAGAGTGTCGCCTTCTTCGCGGGGTCGACATCCGGCGGGACGACGATCGGCAGTCCCGCGAACTCGGTGCTGGCCGTTCCGTCAGGACCGTAATAGTAGCAGGGGTACTCTTCGCCATGAACGACCTGGCTCTTCAGCATCCCGCGCCGATGAGTGCGCAGCAGGTGGGTATGCGCTCGCGTGAGACCGTACACCTGACAGAGGTCGATCTCGTGGTTTGAGGTGTTCTTGAGGTAGTTCTCTCGATCCGTCCGTAGAAAGCCGTCGGTGAACCACTGGGCAAAGTGGGAGAAGAGCAGCGTCGATTTCGGCGACACCCTCACAGTTTTCGACTGGCGCTCGAACAGTTGTATCACGGCATCGATCGCGGGCAGTTCGTTCGCTTGCTCGGTGGCGGGAGGGAGATGCCGCCCGGTGAAGGTCCGGTCGGTCAGCGAGTCCCACGACGTGTACGCCGCCATAGTGCTCAGAGGATACGGGCGTGTCGGGATCTTGTAGATAACACGATTGATCAGGATTTTGTTGACCCGCTTCCGCACTGGAGGAATGAGCTGGATGATAGTCCAGACGGGCTTGAAATGGGTGAGGACATACGTTTCGAGTTTGTTGCCTCTGCCATCCCGGACGGTGCTGCGCTGCTGGACTGCCACGGTCTTTCTCCTTGTGCCTTGCTATCGTGGTGCTGTACGTCCACCTCGCCGACGCATGTGGGCGTCATTATACGCTGATGGTCGCTCGACGTCCGCACGGGGGCTGCGCTGGATTATTGCGTCGTGCCAGACGGGACCCACTCATCGCGCAGTACCTCGCCAAACCACACATCGCTCCAGTGGCCGGCCTGATAGAAGTGTCTTCGCGCCAGCCCCCACTGCCGGAAGCCCGCCTTCTCCATCGCCCGCACGCTCCCGGCATTCTCGACAATTGCCTCCCCCGTGAGCTTCTCAAGGTTCAGCTCCTCGAAAGCGAAGCGGGTCATGAGCCGGACCGCCTCCGTGCCATAGCCCTTGCCCCATTCCGCACGCTCCCCGATGATCATGGCGATGTCCGCGTGCCGGTGGTGCCAGTTGATGGAGTCCACCTGGGTCGTGCCGATGGGGCGGCCATCGACCGTCATCATCCACAGCACGTCCTTTTCGCTCGCTTCGGCCTCTTCGATCCATCTGGTGGACGTCTTGCGTGACGGGGGAAACCGAAGGGTGTACAGGTTGACCTCCGTGTCCGCGAACCAGTCGCGGTACAAACCGGCCAGGTCGTCCGATGGTGGTTCCAGGCAGATAAGGTCGCCGGTCAATGTCGGACCATACATCTGGGGTTGCTCCTGGTTACTAAGCCACGTTATCGTCGCCGCGAGCCGTCATCAGTGTTGAGTCTAACACGACGCCTGGACCCTGGGTTGTTCAACAACGACCCTGGTGCCGCGCCGTTCGTAGGGGCGTTCAACTGAACGCCCGGTCGGTGGGAATCAGTGCCGAAAATCCTTACTATAGTAAGATGCTGTGGCCGCATGGACTGGTGCGACATGTCGGTTGCAGGACGACCCGGCGGCTCGTTGGCTGTTTAGAAAGCAGAGATCAGAGGAGGGCAGTATGACTGCGGATGACGTGCTGCGGACGCAATTGTTGGCGCTGCTGGATGGTGGGAACGCCCACATGTCGTTTGATGAGGCGGTCGCGGACTTCCCGATGGACCAGATCAACACCACTCCCCCGCATGTGCCGTACACGCCATGGCGCCTTCTGGAACACCTGCGGATGACTCAGCGGGACATACTCGACTTCGCGCGGGAATCGCGTTATTCGGAGATGCCGTGGCCAGAGGGATACTGGCCCTCCCGCGATGCTCAGGCCGATACCGCCGCGTGGCGGCGCACGATTGAGCAGTTTCGCGCGGATCTTGGAGAACTGCGGGCGATGGTGGCCAACCCGCAGACCGACCTCGAAGCACCGCTACCGTTTGACCGGGGCCACTCGCTGCTGCGTGAGGTGTTGCTGGTGGCGGATCACAACGCGTATCACATCGGGGAGTTCGCCATTCTTCGGCAGGTCATGGATACGTGGCCCGCCGATCGGTAAGCGTCCGCTAGTTCTACGGTACATACTCGTGACTGGTTGCCGCGCGTTGCCGGGATGTATATAATGCGCCTACGAGACGCCCTGCTCATACAAGCACGCAACGTATCATCGCAAGGCACGGGTAGATCACCATGGCAGACCCCCTCCTCGTTACATCTCGACCTCGGTGTGGCCCCTCCGTGAGCCGACACCTCGCAGCCGGTCTGAGCAGAGCGCGAAGCGCCGTCCCCTGGCAACAGCTCCTCCTTTTTTCTGGTGCGTGGACACCCGGCAATCCGCGCGACCGCCGACTATCCTCAGTGCTCCGGCCTGGAAGGGGGGCACTGTGCAGATCGATCAGCGTATAGCAACGGGCCAGGGACTGGAGCAAGCGCCGATCCTGATCTGTCTGTTCGGTGGGTTCCGCCTGCTCAAAGATGGTCAGAGTGTGGCGGTGCGCGGTGGGGGAAAGACCGAGGCGTTGCTGTACAACCTCGCGCTGCGGCACGGACACCCCATCCCCCGTGACACTCTGCTCTGTTTGCTCTGGCCGGATGTTGACGTGGGCCTTGCGGGGCAGGCGCTTCACAGCCTGGTACACAGCCTGCACAAGCAGTTAGGTCGGGCGATACAGGGGGCGGCGCCCGTCGTGTTTCAGGACGGGCGGTATCAGCTCAACACCACGGCGGGAGTGCAAACCGATCTCACGCAGTTCGAGTCGCTGGCGAGCGCTGGCGACCGCCGCGTCCGCGCGGGCGACTGGTCCGCCGCGACTGCGTGCTATGGGGTCGCCGTCAGCCTCTACTGTGGCGATCTAGATGGCGCGGCGGATATCTACGCAGTCGTCCAGCGCGAGCGGCTACGAGCCATGTACCTCGGGATGCTCGCCCGTCTTGCCGATCACCACTACACCCTGGAGGACTACGCAGCATGCTTGCACTTCGCCATCGCGCTACTCGAGTGTGACCCCTTCCGCGAGGATGCCCATCGGCTGGC
>JACDAU010000166.1 GCA_013695265.1 Chloroflexia bacterium | reverse complement strand
GGCTACGAGGGAGGTCCAGCGCGTGCTTGCTGCGTACTCAAACGACCTCCATGCCCATCTCCTCGCTGGTGAGGCGCTGTATCGCCTCGGGCACTCGGATGGTGCCATGACTCACTTCAAACGAGCGGTCGACGCGGACCCGGAGGAGCCAGCGGCGCACGTTGGTTTGGGTGTCCTTGCGGAGGAAGCCGGTGATATGGAGCGAGTTGCGAGGGAGTACCTTGCCGCAAGTCGACTTCAGCCGGCGCTGGAAGGTGTGCGCGAGCAGATAGTGTCCGCCACCGGCGAGCGGCCCGCATATTTCGACGAGGTGACGCTGATGCGCCTGCACCTCGCCTCCGGGGACGGGACTGCGGCGCTCGCGGAGTGGCGCGGTATGGGTGAAGAAGTGCGCTCCGAGCCATGGGCTCGCCTGGGGTTGCTGCAGGCACTCTGGCTCGTTGGGCGTGACGTCGAGGCGGATGCGTTGGCGCGCGAACTGCTGGTTGAAGTACCGGGAAGTCTCAAGCCGGCCCTGATTATCTCCTTCATTGAAGCGCGTCGCGGTAATCAGGACGCGGCGCTTGCCGCTCTCGCCGAGCTTCGGGAGGAGGATCCATCTGGAAAGTGGATCGCCAATCACGCCGACTCCGCCCCACCAACCTGGCGGGCACCGGACTGGTTGGCCACTGTGGACATCGCCGTACCCATCGAGCTGGCTGGGGCCGACAATCCGGTGTTCGAGAAACTGGAGGATGTGGTGCTGAATGTGGCCGAAGGTGAATATCAGGCCACCGATGAAGGAGTGTCTGGTCTGCCGCTGGGACTGGAACCCCTGCAGGACGAGGTCGTGTACAACGTTCCCGATTACCTGGCAGAACTCGAAGCGCGTTACGGAATTATCGGAGACCACCAGTTCCCGGAGACGCCTGAGGCTGCCGCTGTCTCAGAGACGCCCGAAGCACCGTCGGTCGACCCCGATGATTCGAATGCGCAGCTCTACACCGTAGAACGCGACTTGAGCTACTACTATAACGATGCCGTCAACATGGCACCGGCGGAGGAACCAATACAGGTTCCCATCACGCTTCCGTCAGAGCCAGATCCTGCCGTTCCCGACTCCCCGGAGGCGCCGACGTTTCCTGAGCCCGTGCCAGACTCCCCAAAAATACCCGAGTCGCCGGCCACACAGCCCGGGATTCCCGAACTGCCGATCGAGCCGGAGATCGACCCAGTTGCCCCGACCCCCGAGATACAGCCAGGCTATACCCCGACACCGGAGATCACAGACATTCCGCCCACAACGCTACCCGAGATACCACAGGTGCCTTCCACATCGCCCGGCTCACCAATGGGCTGGGCCAATGCCGAGGAACGCCGGTACAGGAGCGGCGACGACCCGCAACCTGCTGCGACTGATTGGGACGCAGATGCGGGGCGGAGCGGCGCGTTTGGGCAGTCAGCCACCGTCATGACGCGAGCGGAGGAAATGCGCGGCGCGGGGTACTACGCTGATGCCTTGGACCTCTACGCGCAGGCGTTGCGACAGGGAGAGGCGGATGTGAGTGAGGTGCTGCAGCGCGTCACTGCAATGGAGCCGCACCTGACCGGTCACGCGGCATGGCATCAGGTGCGCGGCGATCTCTACCGGCGAACTGGCCTGAGTCGCCGAGCGATGCGAGAATATCAGTTGGCGCTTCAAGCGCGCAGAAGGAGCAGTTAGCATCTTGGATAGAACCTTGGTGATTATTAAGCCCGACGCGGTCCAACGAGGCCTTATTGGGGAGTTGATCGGTCGCCTGGAGCAGCGGGGGCTGAAAATCGCGGCACTGAAACTCATGCATATCGACGATGAGACGGCGCACACACACTATGGCGAGCACATTGGAAAGCCTTTTTTCGCCGGGCTGGTGCACTTCATCACATCCGCGCCTGTTGTCGTCGCCGTCTTTGAGGGTCCGAATGCACAGCCAATTGTGCGCAAGACCATGGGAGTGACTAATCCCATGGACGCGGATCCCGGTACGATCCGCGGTGATCTCGCGGTGGATCTCGGCCGCAACGTGATCCACGGCTCCGACAGCCCGGAGTCTGCAGAGCGCGAGATCAACATATTCTTCAAGCCGGAGGAGATCCTCACCTACTCCCGCGACGTGCAGACCTGGATTGTCGAGTAGGTGCGTTCGGTTGAACGCCCGCGCTCATTTGACGGAGCGTGGTAAGCTCGCAACCTCATTGGAGTAAACGGTTACCGGCCCGAATCCAGTTGCTGGGCGGCTTGGCGTTGAAGGGTATAGAGTTGCGTCAAAGCTTCTACGGGCGTCATTGACTCCACGTCCATCGCTGTGAGGGCATGGAGCAGGCCATCATCGGGATTGAGAAAGGTGAGTTGTGGTTCGTTCGGCGCACTAGAACCGGGCTTGCCCGCGTCCGGCTCTAGCCCACGCAGAAGTTCTTGCGCTCGGCGGACAATTGCCCGAGGCATGCCAGCAAGCCGCGCGACATGGACGCCGTAGGACCGATCTGCCCCGCCGGGTACGACCTTGCGCAGGAAGATCACGTCGTCCCCTTCTTCGAGCACGTCCATCCGGTAGTTCACGACACGCGGTAACACGTCCGCGAGCGCGTTCAGCTCGTGATAGTGGGTTGCGAAGAGCGTCTTTGCGGCGGCGCGGGGGCTGTTGTGGATGTACTCCACGACAGCCTGCGCGATAGCGATGCCATCGTATGTGCTCGTGCCCCGGCCGATCTCGTCGAGCACCACGAGGGAGCGTGCGGTACAGTGCCCCAGAATGTACGCCGTTTCGGTCATCTCGACCATGAATGTGCTCTGCCCGCTCGCAATGTCGTCTTGTGCGCCCACACGGGTGAAAATGCGGTCTACCATCCCGATGCGCGCACTCTCGGCGGGCACGTAGCAGCCGATCTGCGCCAGGAGCGTGATCAGCGCCACCTGGCGCAGAAAGGTGCTCTTGCCCGCCATGTTCGGCCCCGTGATCAGCAGAACCTGCTGGCTCGTGGTGTCGAGGCACGTGTCGTTCGCGACGAAGCCGTCCGAGCTTTGGTTCTCTACGACTGGATGTCTCCCTCCCCTAATGGTCAGCTCGGTCCCGTCGGTCAGTTCCGGCCGGGCGTAGTGTTGTCGGGCGGACGCCTCTGCGAGCGAGACGACGCAGTCGAGCTCTCCGAGCGCCCGCGCGCACACACTCAACGGTTGGGCGGATGCGGCAACCTGCATGGTGATCTGCCGGTACAGGCTGAGTTCCAACTCCTCGGCCTGCGTCTGTGAGTTGAGAATGAGCCCTTCGTATTCCTTGAGTTGTGGTGTGATGTACCGCTCCGCGCCGACAAGCGTCTGCTTGCGAATGTATTCAGCGGGCACGGCGTCCTTGTCCGCGTTGCTGATCTCCAGATAATACCCGAACACCTTGTTGTATCCGACCTTGAGTCCCCGGATGCCGCTTCGCTCGCGCTCCGTGCGCTCAAGCGCGGCGATCCACCTGCGTGCCTCGCTGGACGTGCCGCGCAGCCGGTCCAACTCCTCGGAATAGCCCTCGCGAACGATGGCGCCACCCCCTTTCGCGCCGGGCGGGTCATCCACGAGTGCGGTAAGCAGGAGGTCCACGAGGTCGGGCATCGTCCGTATCGGCCCGGCCTGATAGCCGGGTGTTTCGTCTAGAAGTTGCCGCACGCGCGGGAGGTGGCTTAGTGCCTCGCCCACCGCGCGCAACTCGCGGGGGGTGATGGTGCGCTGCACCGCGCGGTTTACGAGGCGTTCCAGGTCGGCGATGCGCGAGAGCTCCTCCTGAAGGGCCGCACGGGTGGTTGTACGGGCAACCCAGGTGCCGACACGATCCAGCCGTTCCTCCAGTCGCTGGCGGTTGAGCAGGGGTTGGTTGATCCAGGTTCGCAACGTCCGCCCGCCCATCGCGGTGGAAGTATGGTCGAGTACGCCAAGCAGCGACAAAGCGCGCTCGCCGCGGGAACCTTCCGTCAGCTCCAAGTTCGCGCGGGTCCGTTCATCGAGTAGCATAAAGTCGGAGAGGCCGTACGTACGGATGGTCGAGAGTATCGCCAGGCTGTCTGGGTTCGTAGTCTCAACGTACTGCAGTAATCCGCCAACGGCGCGGGTGGCGAGCGGAGACGACTCCAGCCCAAAACCCTCAAGGGTCGCGGCGCCCGTGTGGTTGAGCACCGATTCTGTCGCCCGGTCCGCCTTCCAGCGCCAGCCATCTGTGGCGGAGATGTGCGCTTCGGCGGGGTCCGGCTCGTGCAGCAGCCTCCACTCGGGGGACGGCTCCGCTCTGGAGGGTCCCTCGCTCACCACAATTTCCGCAGGCGCAAGCCGCCGAAGTTCCTCTCGTGCTCGGGCGGAGAAACCGCCTCCCCCGATCTGCGTTGCGGCGAGATCGCCGGTCGTGATGTCAGCGTAGGCAACGCCCGCCCCGGAAGGCCCAAGCACCAGGGCAGCTATGTAGTTGTTGCGCTTCGAGTCGAGCATCGCGGGTTCGTCGATTGTGCCGGGGGTCAGGACCCGTACCACTTTGCGCTCGACTACATCCTTCCCTGTCGGCTCGCCTATCTGCTCGCATACCGCGACCTTGTGTCCGGCAGCAACGAGCCGCGCGAGATAGCTATCTGCGGCGTGGTGCGGAACGCCGGCCATTGGGATCCTCACCCCCCGGATCTCACGGCTCGTCAGCACAATGTCCAACTCGGACGCGATAACGCGGGCGTCATCATCGAACGTTTCGTAGAAATCGCCCATCCGAAAGAAAAGTATCGCGTCGGGATACTGGTGCTTGATCTGCTGGTATTGCCGCCGAACGGGAGTGCTCATTGTTGTTCAGACTGTATCACGGCCAGCGTGCCCGAGGGAAGCGGACGAAACAGCCTCAGTGACTATCGGGAGATCGTGGCGCCGAGGCCGTAGCCCTCTAGTCGATCTCGGTACAGTTCGGCGATTTCCTTGGCACCGGACCAGGCGACGGTCTTGCCGTGGCTGTGCGCGTCGAGCATAATCGAGTCGGCCTGTTCGGCGTCGACCGGTAATGTGCGCACGAGCGCGAGCACAACGTAATCCATACTGTGATGGTCGTCGTTCCACAGTAGCACGTTCCAACCGGTCAAGGTTGTGCTCTCGGTTGTTTCCAGGCGTTCTAGCAATTGTTCCATCGTCATAAAAATTGCGACTCCTTATGTGTCCTAGTCCACACCCAAATGATGCATTCATTGCTCACAAGCGACAGCGATGATGGCGCAGCCCGCATTGTAGCACGGCGTGGTTTCGGTGTCAGCCCTTGCGGCCTGCGTGATGGCTAGGGTAAGCTTGCGCGCTGGGGAAGGTGGATGCGGTGTACTCGTCGGATACGGTGATGGAACTCTATGAGCTAGAGCACCAGGGTTTCATCGATGACCTGCACCTCTACCGTTCGTACGCGATGTTATCCGGTGGTCCAGTGCTGGAGTTGGGGTGCGGCACGGCACGACTGATGCTGCCACTGGCGACATTGGGCTATGACGTTGTCGGCGTCGACTCCTCGGCGTCTATGCTCGCCCGCGCGCGGCAAAAGCTGGAGGCGTCCGGTCTCCGCTCCTTTTCGCTCGTGGAAGCGCCGTTGCCCGACCTTACCGCGCTGCCGGAGGCACACTTTGGGCTGACATTCTGTGCCCTTAATACGTGGGCGCACCTCACGGACCCGGTCGATGCTCTCGCAACCCTCGAAGCGGTGCATCGTGTTTTGCGGCCGGCAGGCCTTCTGATCATTGACATGGAGGATTCGGAGCGCCGTGCGCCCGGCAGGGGAGAACTGCTGCTGGGAGGAGTATTCGATGGTGGAGGAGAGCGCGTCACCAAGCTCGTGTCGAGCAGCATGGATCCGGTGTCCGGTGTTGAGCAGGTCACGATCTTCTGGGATAGACTGCGTGCCGGAGTCGTCCATCGGACGATGACTCAGGCGGAAATGCGATACTGGTCTCGTGGCGAGATGGAGCAGATGCTGCAGCGCGCCGGTTTCGCGGTGCAAGAACTGCTGGGCTCCTGGGATCTGGAGGAGTACGCGGGCCGCGGCGACCGTCTGATCTTCGTCGCAACCCGCCTCTGAATCGGACGTGCGCTAGACGGGCTCGGCGTCCTCGAGTTGCATGGGCCCACGGGGGGCTGTCTCAAGGAACGACTGAACCTCGTTCTCATCGTAGCCGGCAGCCACGAGGATCATCTCTGCCGCGAGGCGCAATACATCCCCACCGGCGAAGTCATCCGTGTCGCCAGGGTCGAATTCCATGCCCTCGATTGTGTCGATGAAGCCATCGATGCCGTCGTCTTCCCGCGTCAGGGTGACGATCACCTTCGCCTCGTTCGGCGCGACATCTTCCTCTTCGTCGGCCAGTTCCATGCCATCAGTTGTGTTCTCGTCGTAGCTCACTGCTTCCTCCTGGCGACCGCTGCAATACGCGGCAGTATACGCAACCGCGCTACCGAGGGTCAAACGCAGGGCGGGGTGATCGCGCAGCCTTGACGCTATAATTGGAGCGGGCGCTGCATGCGTCCGCATTAGGTGAAGGCTTACGTGGAGGAATGATCCGTGATCCGAGCCCGGCGTGCCCGGTTGGTCGAGCTTGAACTCCTCCTGATTCCGTCCATGCTGATTGTGGGCGGGCTGCTCCTGGTGGTGCTCGTCGACCGGGGCAACCTGCTATTCGCGTGGCAAGATATCTACGTCGCTGCCGCGTTTGTCGGCGCCCTGCTGTTCGTCCACACCTATCTCACTCTCACCGGATTCCGTGGAGATCAGATGCTCTTTCCGACCGTTGCCCTGCTCACGTGTATCGGCCTCGTGATGATGCAGCGCTTCAGCATCATCAACGCCGATGATCCGGATCTTGCCGGTGTAGCGGTGAAGCAAACGATCTGGGTTTTTTTGGGGGTCGCCATCATGCTTGCGACCGTCGTGTTCTTCGATCAGGTCAACAAGCTGCGCCGGTACAAGTACACGTTTGTCGCGCTTGGTCTCCTGCTCATGCTTGGTCTGCTCGTTCCGGGCCTCGGGGAGGAGATCAATGGCGCTCGGCTCTGGTACCGTCTCGGCCCAGTTTTGTTTCAGCCGTTCGAGATCGTGAAGGTTCTGCTAGTGGTGTTTCTCGCCGCATACCTTGACGAGCGCCGCGACCTGCTGGCCTCGGAGTATCGGGTTGGACCGCTTCGCCTGCCGCCTTTGCCGTACCTCGCCCCAATGGCGGCAATCTGCGTCGGTAGCTTGCTCATCCTCGTTGTTCTAAAGGACCTGGGAAGCGCGCTGCTCTTTTTCGGTGTCTTCGTCGCGCTTCTGTACAGCATCACGGGTCGCGCGCTTTACGTGTGGGTATTGGGTGGCTTCTTTCTCATTGGCGCAGTGCTCGCATACCAGACGTTCGGCCATGTTCAGGTGCGGGTGAACACGTGGCTCGATCCCTTTGCGGATGTCGAAGTCACCGGCTATCAGATCTCACAGTCGCTGTTTGCGCTGGGAAGTGGCGGGCTGTATGGAAGTGGACTCGGCTATGGCACCCCTGCGGTGATTCCTTACGTGGAGACGGACATGGTTTTCTCCGCCATTGGCGAGGAGTTCGGGCTGATTGGCTCACTGGCGCTGCTCGGTGTGTACCTGGTGCTGGTGTATCGTGGCTTCTACATCTCGCTTCGGGCCCGCCGTGGCTTCTACCAGCTTCTGGGCATCGGGCTCACGACCATCTTCGGCCTTCAATCGCTCATCATTATCGCGGGCGTGGTGAAGCTCATCCCCCTCACCGGATTGACGCTGCCGTTTATATCGTATGGGGGTAGCTCCCTGGTGGCAAACTTCGTGATCACTGGTCTCTTGCTCGGGATAAGTTCGGACACGCGGGAGGCCGGCAGATGAAGGCGTTTCTGCGGCTCATGGCCTTCGCGTGCGCCGTTGCCCTGCTGGTGTATGGGATCCTGAGCGGTAGGGACACGGTGTGGCTGATGACGTTGTACGCCGCGACGGTGCCGGTCGGCTACATCCTCTTCTCGATGGTGCCGCGCGAAACCATCGGCTGGCGGCGGAACACATGGAAGATCGCCGCAGTGCTCGTCATCGGCTTCATCATGCTCAGCATGCAGGTTCTCCGAACCCAGTTCATCATCGCTTCGGACGTGACTGACCATCCCAATAACCCGCGTAAGGCCACTCAGGAACTACGCACCCAGCGCGGCCGAGTGTTCGACCGCAACGGCACGGAGATAGCTGGCAGGAGAATCTCCCCGGACGGATACGTGACCCGCACCTATCCGGAGCCTGCCTCCAGTTATGTGGTGGGGTACTACTCCGCGACCATTTACGGAGCGGACCGGCTGGAGGAGCAGTACAACGATTACTTGTCCGGCGAGCGGGGGGATCCGCTGGAGCGCACGCGAGGTAACGTGCTGCACCGGCCATTGCGCGGGAACGATCTCTTCCTGACGTTAGACGCTCGCCTCCAGCAACTGGGCCAGGAGTTGCTGGGCGATAGAAAGGGGTCGATCGTGGCGATGAACCCACGAACCGGGGAGATCCTGGCGATGGTGAACAATCCCACGTATAACAGCGCGGACCTCGTATTCGATCCCTCACAGCCCAACCGGGAGGAGGTGGCTCGAGTGCGAAAGGCTTATGACGCGTTAATTAAGGCAGGGGACGCCCGGCTCGTGAACCGAGCCATTCAGGGATTGTACCAACCGGGCTCCACCTTCAAGACTGTTACCGCTGCTGGGGCGCTCGACACCGGTTCGGCGACATCGGATCGTGAGTACCGCGACACGGGCGTGCTCGCTGTCGGCGGGTTTGTGATTCGCGACCCGAACCGTCCAGATGAAAACAAGGTGCAATGGACCCTCAGCGAAGGCTACATGTACTCCCTGAACGCTGTGTTTGCGCAGGTCGGACTTGATCTGAAAAGCGCGGGAATGCGGGAGTATGCACGCCGCTTCTACTTCGAGCGCGAGATTCCGTTTGACCTCCCCGTGACGCCGAGTCAGGTGTTTACGAATCCAAACTTCCTGTCCGACCAGTTGGGCCTGGCGTCGACAGCGATTGGACAAGGACAACTTCTGGCGACGCCGCTCCAGGTACTGCTGACGAGCGCAGCCATCGCGAACGACGGTGTGATGCCGCGTCCGTACCTCGTCGCGAATATCAAGACACCGGGAGGGAGAACCGTGCTTGATCAGGGACCAGAACAGCTGGAAGCCGTCGTGAAACCGGAGGTCGCGACGCAAATCACGGAGATAATGCAGAAAACCGTGGATCAGGGCAGCGGTCGGCAGGCACAGATCGCGGGCGTACCCGTGGCTGGTAAGACCGGCACGGCGCAGCTCGGCGAGAACCAGGAGCCGCACGCGTGGTTTACGGGCTTTGCACCAGCGGACGATCCGCAGATAGCAATCGCGGTGCTTGTAGAAAACGGCGGACAGGGATCGGAGGTCGCAGCGCCGATCGCGCGCGAGCTGGTCGAGGCGCACTTGCGGCGGACGCAACGGTGAGCACGACGACACTTCGCAGCGTCACCTCCTTGCCGGAGCACGTGGCGGCGCTTTCCAGTGCGGATCGAGGGCGTTTCGAGCGTTTGTTTTCGCTCACTCGCAGCGTTGGTCATACAGCGCCGCCAGCAGAAATGGTCGCCTGGATCAAGGGCTCGTTCGGCTCAGTCGAGGCCGTCGAGCAGCAGACCATCATCAAGATTCACAACCGCTGGACGCTGGAAGGTACGCTCTACAACGACCTCCGCGCCCGCCGGCCTGTTCAAGGACGACTGGCAGACGAGGAGTCAGCGCTCGCGGGTGATGGGACGGACTCCTTTTGCACGCCGCTGACTGGCACCCCGGCGGATACGTTTGGTCGCATCCAGGGGAACCACACGATCACCGCGAGCAACGTCGCCAAGTACGATGGGCTGCACTCCGTGGTCATCTCCGCCGAGCACAATCCGCTGCGATGGACCGAGGAAAGCGTCGTGGATGCGCTAAGTACCGCAGAGCGTTGGTTGCGCCGCGCGCATCAGGCACAGTCTGCGGCAAAGTACCCCTTCATAATGTGGAACTGCCTCCCACGCAGCGGCGCGTCGATCCTCCACGGTCACATGCAGGTTGCGCTCAGCGAGTCGTGCGCTTACACGCGGGTCGAACTGTGGCGGCGGGCCGCGCAAGCCTACCGGGAGCAGCATAACGCACCATACTTCGCGGACTACTTTGCCACACATGCCGCCCTGGAGTTGACGAGTGACTTGGGGGAGGTCCGGTGGCTCGTGCACCTGACGCCAGTAAAGGAAAAAGAGGTTGTGCTTCTAGTTGACCGGCTGGGCGCAGATCTGTACGGCTCCTTGTATCGCGTGCTGCGATCCTGGGTAGATGGCCTGGGGGTGCAGGCGTTCAACCTGGCGATATACCTCCCGCCAATGGAACCGGTGTCGGAGGATTGGTCGGACTTTCCGGTGGTAGTCCGCTTCGTGGATCGAGGCGATCCCGCGAGCGCGACGAGCGATGTCGGCGCGATGGAACTTTTCGCGCAGCCGGTCGTGTCCTCCGATCCGTGGAAGGTTGCGGCTGTCGTGCGTGCCGGGCTTTAGGCCCCGATCAAGACGCGCGTGCCGGACCAGCACGCTTTCCGCCAGAGGGAATCATGTCGCTTCGTCGCAGGGCATGGTCAATGCGTCGAGTGACCTATGAGACTACTGGCAAGTATCAGGAAGGACAGAGCCGTGACAAGCAACGACAAGAGGCGGGTCGTGGTAACCGGAGCAACTGGTTACATAGCACAGCAACTCATGCCCGTGCTGCGCAAGCAGTACGAACTGTGTCTGATGGACGTAAAGGCTGAGGACCGCGCCGGAAATCCGGTCGAGGGCGTGCAGATCGTGGATTTGCTGTCTGCGGATGCGGCGACGCTTCAGCGCCTCTTCGACGGTGCGGACACCGTCGTTCACTGTGGGTATCATCGCGCCACCGGCGACGACCCACAAGTGCAGTACGACGGTGAGAAGCTGAACGTGGACATGATGCAGCGGGTTTATCAGCTCGCGCTCGATGGCGCCGTGCGCCGCGTTGTGGCGGCAAGCACGAACCAGGCGGCCAAGTGGTACGAGCAGCCGTATTACCAGGGGCTGCTCGACTGCGTTGAGCCCGAGGACTACCCACGTGCGGATACCTTTTACGGGTGGGCCAAGGCGTCGTACGAGGCGCTCGGCTTTCTGTACGCGTGCGGAACCCTGGGACGCAAGCTTGAGGTCGTGCACATTCGCATCGTCGTGCCCCGCGAGGTGGACGCAGCCAACTTTGAGAATCGGTCCCGCGCAGAGTACGTGCGCGACCTCGCGGGCTACATAAGCGAACGTGACTTGCAGCAGTTGTTCACAAGAAGTATCGAAGCTGAACGGATTGAGGATGAGCACGGAATACCGTTCCAGATCTTCTACGGCGTCTCGAACAACGCACGCACGTTCTGGAGCATCACGAACGCACGCAAGGTGATCGGCTATACGCCGGAGGACGACTCCGAGGTGCGCTTCGCGGAGGGCATCGACCGCCTGCTTCGGTAGAAGCTCCCGTGTGCCGGTGTGCCCTGGACCGTACTGAGGTAAACTCGTGCTTGATACGAGACCGCCCCGCGCCCTATACTTCGGGCAGGCCTTTAAAGACAGTCCAGTGAGGCTGGCAAGGCGAGTTCGTACCGCGGCACGCGTGCGTTTGCTCCTGCCCGCCCTCCGGATGGCAGGAGTTTGCTTTGTCCTTGACGACCCGAACAGGAAGTGCGGTGACCATCCTCGACTCGACCGCCGTCGACCGCGCACTTACGCGCATTGCTCACGAGATGCGGGAACAGAACGCGGATCCCGACCAAATAGCCCTCGTCGGCGTCCGTACGCGGGGTCTGCCCATCGCCCAGCGACTCGCCGCCGTGCTGCAACGCATCACCGGTGCGGAAGTACCCGTCGGCGTGATAGACGTTTCTCCGTATCGCGACGATGTGTCGAAGCTCGCCGCTGCGCGTGTGGTTGACTCGTCGCAGATCGGCTTCGATGTTACCGGCCTGACCATCATACTCATCGACGACGTTCTCTGCACTGGCCGCACTGCGCGGGCCGCGCTTGATGCACTTCTGGACCGTGGAAGGCCCAGCCGGGTGCAGCTTGCGGTGCTCGTTGACCGTGGACACCGGGATCTGCCGATACGTCCGGACTACGTAGGGAGAAACCAACCAACAGTTCGGACCCAGGAGGTACGCGTACAGTTGCAGGAAACCGATGGTGTGGATCAGGTGCTCTTGTGGAGCGATAAGGAGAGCTAGCGAATGACGATGCGCACCGATCCGAGGCCCCCACTGGTCGTAGCGTACCCGGAAACGCGATTGCCGCTTCTCAAAACCGTCGCGCTGGGCGTCCAGCACATGCTCGCGATGTTCGGGGCGACGGTGTTGGCCCCCCTGATCATGGGCTTCGACCCGAGCCTCGCCATTCTGTTCTCCGGCGTCGGGACACTGCTCTTCATCGCGATCACGCGCGGCCGGGTGCCGTCCTACCTGGGCAGCTCCTTCGCGTTTATCGCGCCCGTGATCGCCGCGCAGTCACAGGGCGGAATCCCGGCAGCACTCGGCGGCATCATTGCGGCGGGCGTCGTGTACGGTGTTGTCGGTCTGATCGTAATGCGCACTGGCGTGGGCTGGGTTGAGTTCCTCATGCCCCCGGTGGTGACCGCCGCGGTTGTAGCTGTGATCGGACTTGCACTCGCGCACGTAGCTGTGGACCTCGCGGCGCGGAACGTGTGGCTCGCGCTGGTCAGTTTCTCCGTCGCGGCGCTCGTGGCCGTCGGAGCGAGGGGGTTTCCCCGGCTGATCCCGATCTTGATCGGTGCCGTCGTGGGCTACGCCGTGGCACTCCTTTCCGGGGACGTGGATCTGGAGACTGTCCGGGACGCCGCGTGGGTCGGTATGCCCGACTTTGTCACCCCGGTATGGAATTGGCGGGCAATCTCGCTGATTGCGCCCGTTGCCCTGGTCCTGGTGGCGGAGAACACGGGACATATCAAGGCGCTCTCCTCAAGCATGGACCGCAACCTTATGCCGTACCTGGGCCACGGCTTCCTCGGTGACGCCGTGGGGACGATTGTCTCCGCGTTCGGCGGTGGGACGGGGCAGACTACGTATGCGGAGAACATCGGGGTGATGGCGATGACTCGGGTGTACAGCATCGTCGTCTTCATTGCTGCCGCCCTGACCGCAATCGTGCTCGGGTTCAGCCCGAAGTTCGGCGCACTGATCAGCTCCATCCCCCCCGGCGTGATGGGCGGGCTCGCAATTCTGCTCTTCGGCCTAATCGCGGCGACGGGCGGTAAGATCATCAGCGATGGCGGCGTCGACTTCTCGAAGCCGCGCAGCCTGATCGTCCTCGGCTCAACGCTCGCAATTGGCGTCGGCAGCGCTGCTCTGGAGTGGGCGCACACAACCGTCGCGAACACACTTTGGAACAACGACCTGCCGTTGACAGCACTCGATTCCGTGCCCACTGGCACCCTGGATGTCGGCGTCGGTGGATATTCGTTTGCGATCGGGAACATCGCGCTTGCCACCTTTGCGGCGATCCTCGTGAATCAGATCCTGGTATATGTGGAGCGCTTGGGTGGGGAGCGTGCCCCTGCGTCCCAGGCGGAACTGGTTGAGCAGCCATCAGTCCACGAAGTGCGGACGTAGGTGACCGCTTCACGCACCACAGACCAGGTCGCCGGGGAAGCTGCCCAGCGCCGGCACTTGTTCGATGTCGATGCGCTGACCGTGAATGGCATCGCGCAAATACTCGACGAGGCGGAACGCATGACGGAGCCAATGGGCGCGCCGCTGCGTGGCAAGACGGTGATCAACTTCTTCGCCGAGGCGAGCACACGGACGCGCGTCTCTTTTCAAATCGCCGCCGGACGCCTCGGCGCGCAGGTCGTGAACATCGCCGCTGACGGCAGCAGCCTCGAAAAGGGGGAGTCACTGGTTGACACGGTCCGCACCTTACAGGCGGTTGGGGCGCACGCCCTCGTGATCCGGCACGCCGAGCCCGGCGCACCCTACCTCGCTGCGCGGCACTTCCGCGGGCCGGTGATCAACGCCGGTGACGGGCGGCACGCACATCCCACGCAGGCCCTGTTGGATCTCCTGACGATGCGCAGGCTTTTCGGCACCTTGCGCGGACTCATAGTCGCGATTGTGGGAGATGTAACGCACAGCCGGGTGGCTCGCTCCACAGCGCTCGGTCTGCTATTGTGCGGGGCGCAGGTGCGCCTTTGTGCCCCGCCGACGCTCTTGCCTCATCCCGGATGGATAGCAGCGCTACCGCCATCTGGTGAGGGCGGTACGGTACTACAGACCACCTTCATGCGTGACGCCCTCGACGGAGCGCAGGTCGTGATGACCTTGCGGATGCAGGCGGAACGGCAGCAGAATGGTCTGCTGCCCAATCTCAAGGAGTACGTGCGCATGTACGGGATTACGACGGCGAGGCTGGCGGAACTCGCACCGGACGCGGTCGTGATGCATCCCGGCCCGGTGAATGAGGGTGTGGAGATAGCGCCTGAGCTAATGACTGGTCGAGTGAGTTTGATCTCGCAACAGGTAGAGAATGGAGTTCTCGTGCGCATGGCGGTGCTGAAGCTACTGCTTGGTGAAACCGGTGAGTAAGACCCTGTTCTCTGGCGTGCATATTATCTGCCCGTACACTGGCTTGGACGGGATCGGCGACGTGCTCGTGGATGCGGGCCGGATTGGCATCGTGCGCCGAGGCGGAGGAGTGGACGCGCCCGACGCAGAGCCAATCGACGGTGCAGGGATGGTGCTAGCGCCCGGCTTCGTGGACCTGCACACCCATCTGCGCGAGCCGGGTGAGGAGCAAAAGGAGACGATTGAAACGGGCGCGGCTGCGGCGCTTGCTGGCGGCTTCACGACGCTTTGTGCAATGCCGAACACTTACCCCGCGCTCGACTCACGCATCTCAGTTGAGACCGTTTGCGAGCGGGCGGAGGGCCTCGGTGTGCGCGTGTTGCCCATCGGTGCGGTAACGGTTGGACGGATGGGGGAGCGTCTTGCGCCGCACCACGCGTTGGCTGCGGCAGGTGTGGTCGCGTTCTCC
>JACDAU010000137.1 GCA_013695265.1 Chloroflexia bacterium | reverse complement strand
GGGCAAAGGCGTAGACCGCACGAAGGGACTAAGAGATGTCATTACTCAAGCGCCTTAATACAGAGCCGCAACCCACGGCCCCTGCTGGGCCGGGGCGATCCGCCGCGCCGCCATCGGTGCCGCGAGGAGCGGTCGAACGCAACCTGGTGGAAATGAAGTCAACGGTCCAGAGCCGCCTGCTTGGCGAACTCGGGCCGAATCTCGACCTGAGCCGTCCCGACCAGGTACGCAAGCGCGTGGAGGAGATCTTCGGCCAGATCGTGTCTCGCGAGTCGATCGTGCTGACTCGGACTGAGAAGGAGCTGTTGCTTGGCGCAATCCTCGCGGAACTGCTCGGCTTCGGACCCCTGGAGCAACTTCTCGCGGATGACAGCGTTAGCGAGATCATGGTTAATGGCCCGCATCATGTTTTCGTGGAGCGCAAGGGCAGGCTGGAGCGCGTGCGGATCGGATTCGAGGACAATGACCACGTGAAGCGCGTGATCGACCGGATCATCAGTCCGCTTGGCCGGCGCATCGACGAGAGTTCGCCCATGGTGGACGCTCGTCTGCCGGATGGCTCCCGCGTGAACGCCGTTATTCCGCCGCTCGCACTGAACGGCCCGACAGTGACGATCCGTAAGTTTAGCCGGGACCCGCTTCGAGCCGAAAACCTGGTTGGCTTCGGATCCATCACTGATGAGATGGTGACGTATATGCGGGCGGCTGTTATCGCGCGTCTGAATATTCTCGTGAGCGGCGGTACAGGCTCTGGCAAGACAACGATGCTCAACATTCTTTCCTCGTTTATTCCCGAGGACGAGCGCATCGTGACGATCGAGAACGCGGCGGAATTGCAGCTTCAGCAGGAACACGTTGTCACGATGGAAACGCGGCCACCGAACGTGGAGGGCCGAGGAGAGGTCTCTATTCGCGACCTGGTGATCAACTCACTGCGGATGCGGCCCGACCGGATCATCATCGGCGAGTGCCGTGGTGGTGAGGCGTTCGACATGCTTCAGGCAATGAACACCGGGCACGACGGCTCGCTCACGACCTTGCACGCGAACAGTCCTCGCGACGCGGTCTCCCGCCTTGAAACGATGGTGTTGATGGCCGGCATGGACCTTCCTGCCCGCGCGATTCACGAGCAGATCGCGTCCGCAGTCCACGTGATCGTGCAGCAAGAGCGGCTGCGCGACGGCTCGCGCAAGGTCACCCGCATCAGCGAGGTGCTTGGTGCGGACGCGCACGGCATTGCGCTGAATGAGCTGTTTCGGTACGAGCAGACTGGTTTCGCGGACGGAAAGCTCATCGGCCAGTTCACGCCGACCGGCGCGAGATCCCGCTTCATGGACCAGATGACCGCCGCAGGCATCACGCTGCCCGAAGGCCTGTTCGAGCCGGCGCATCCGGTAAGTCAGGAGTAATGCGATGCGCGATTTCATCCCTGCGTTGATCAGCGGCGCGCTGTCTGTGAGCGTGCTGTTCATCACCTTCGCAATCGTGCGCCTGCGCTCCGGTGGCGATCCTTGGTCGCGCCTCGATCCGGCGCAAAAGGCGCAAGCCGGCGAGAACGGGAACAAGGACAAGGCAAAGCCCGTACAAGACTACGTGGCGAATCGCATGAAGGACTCGTCGTACGCGGACAAGATAGCACGCAAGCTCGTTCAGGCTGATGTGCGCTTGACGCCCGCCGAGTTCGTGGGCGCTCAGGTTGCAGCCATCGCCATCGGCCTGCTCGCGGGGATCCCGATCTCGCTGCGCTTCGGCTTTCCGATTTGGGTCGGCAGTCTTATTCTCGGAACTGTAGGGTACTTCGTGCCCTCGCTGGTCGTCAAGCGCAAGCGGGGGAAGCGGGTCTCCCAGTACAACGCGCAGTTGGGGGAAAGCACCATGATGCTCGCCAACTCCCTGCGGGCCGGGTACAGCCTCCTGCAGAGCATGGACCTGATATCACGCGATGCGCCCGCACCGACCTCGACCGAGTTCCGGCGGGTCGTCCAGGAGGTTGGGGTCGGCCTCTCGCTCAATGACGCGCTGGCGAATCTCCTGCGCCGGGTTCCGAGTGAGGATCTCGACCTACTCATTACAGCCATTAGTGTGCAACAGGAAGTCGGAGGAAATCTCTCACAGGTGCTCGAGGGGATCGCACATACCATCCGTGAACGGGTCCGCATCAAGGGTGAGGTAAAGGTACTTACGTCGCAGGGGCGGTACTCGGGGTATGTGATCACGGCACTCCCTTTCGGAATGGCACTGATCATTAGTGTCATCAATCCGGGATATATGTCGCCACTCTGGACGTTCCCGTGGATATGCCTGCCCATAGCCAGCCTGGGACTCATCGGCATGGCGTTCATGGTCATCCGTAAGATAGTCAACATTGAGGTATAGACAATGCCCCCGATGATACTGGCGGCCATCGCCTCCTCTTGCTTCAGCATCTCCATAATAGCCATACTCTACTGGTTTGTGGTCGTCCGCCGGTGGGCGGAGATCGGCGCGCGTGTCGACAACCTGGCCATTGATTCGCAGAGCGTCGAGGAGTACGAACTCAGCCTTCCCTTCTCGCAGCGATTCCTCCTGCCCATCCTGCGCGTCGTGGGCCGCAAGGTGACGAATCGGACGCCGACCGAACGGATGAATGAAATGCGCCGGAAGCTCGTCCTGGCGGGTAACCCTGGGAACCTGTCCGTCCCCGAGTTCATGGCGATCAAGCTGGTGGTTGCACTCGTGATGGGTCTAGGGCTGGCCGGGTTTGCCGCTCTCATCGGACAAAGTGCATTCCGAGTCGTGATCGCGTTTGTGGTCGGTGCGGGTGTGGGATACTGGTATCCGAGTGCCTACGTGAAGCGCAAAATCAAGGAGCGGAAGGGACTGATCGCGAGGGCGATGCCAGACTCGATCGACCTGCTAACGATCTGTGTCGAGGCGGGACTCGGCTTCGACCTTGCCCTCCGCCGGGTAACTGATAAGTGGCAGAATGCACTGAGTGACGAGTTTGACCGCGTTCTGACGGACATGCGCCTGGGTCGAGCCCGGAGAGACGCACTGAAAGACATGGTGGAGCGCACCGGCGTCGATGACCTGTCGACCTTGGTATCGGCTATAATCCAGGCCGATCAGTTGGGCGTGGGTGTTGTGCAGGTGCTGCGTATCCAGTCCGAGCAGCTTCGCCGTCGTCGAAGGCAGCGCGCCGAGGAAAAGGCGCACCAGGCTCCCGTAAAGATCATCTTCCCCATGGTTCTCTTCATCTTCCCCGCGATCTACGTTGTCGTGCTCGGGCCAGCGATCCCGAAGATCTTGGAGTCGTTCTAATGACCGTCGAGGTGGTGAATACACGCAGCGCCGCCATGTTGTCCGACCGGTGCAAGCTTGCCACCTCGATCCCTGCCCGTTCCGTCGGCCTCCTCAACCGGTCCTCGCTGGAGGAGGGTGAGGGGCTGCTCATCCGGCCTTGCTCAAGCGTCCACAGTTTTTTCATGCGCTTCCCGATAGATGTCCTGTTCTTGGACAAGGAGAGTCGCGTGCTGAAGATGTATACACCGCTCAAGCAGTGGCGTGCCTCCAGCATAGTGCGTGGCGCGAAGCAGACGCTGGAGCTTCCGGCTGGGACAGTTGCCCGGACAGGCACCCAGGTGGGCGACGTGTTGCACTTCCATTCGTGAGGCATCCCCTCTCAGGCATTCTGAGCCTGCTCTATCCGGCAAAGTGCGTTGCTTGTCGTCGTTCCGGTGCTTGGCTGTGCGCGGAATGCCTGCAACGGTGTACACCCTTCGGCGGCGCGCGGTGTGCGAAGTGCGGCTCTGCCGGGGGCAGCTATGACTGTTCAACCTGTCGTGTCTACATCCGCAACCTCGACGGGCTCCGAGCCGCGTTCGAGTATGCTGGCCCTGTGCGCCCGCTCGTCCACGCGTTCAAGTATCGGAATATGAGCGGTGCGGCGGAGTGGATGGCTGGTCAGATGATTCCGACAGAACTCACAAGCGCGAGGGAGGATGACGTGCTCGTGCCGGTCCCAATGCATCCATCGCGGCAACGAAACCGTGGTTACAATCAGGCGGCCGCGCTCTGTGGAGCGATCCGCGAACGAACCGGCCTGCCCATGGCGTTGGCCCTCCAGCGGGCGCACCTGCGCGAGGCGCAGGCTCGACTGAGCGCCGAGCAGCGCTGGATCAACGTTCATGGCGCGTTTGCGCCGGGTGCTTCCGCAATCGAGGGCCGGGTGCTGCTTATCGATGACGTATGCACGACTGGCGCAACACTCGAAGAGTGCGCGCGCGTACTCAAACTGATGGGCGCTGCACAGGTGACGGCGCTCGTCTTCGCCCGTGCCTGAGCCTACGAACGCGCGAGCGGTAAGAAGCCCGCGAGTTCCGCATCGAGCACCCAGATGCTTGCGCCGCCCGCGTGTACCGTGAGGCTCTGGGGCACGTACCACTCCGTCGTACGCAGGCTGATTCCTGGGTCGCGCACCTCGGTTCGCTCGCTAGCGTTCTCCTCGACGATCCGGATTATCGCGTCGACTGCCGACTGGGTCGCGACGGTCATGATCGTCGAGTTTCCCTTTCGGAGGAAGCTCCCAGTGCTGCTAAGCACCACGGAGCCGTAGCCGTGCTCAAGCAGGACACGGACTAGTTTCTCGGCGTCCTGCCGCTGCACGACGGACAGGATCACTTTCTGGCCGTTCTCAGTTGCTTCCACTCAAGACCTCCTGCGGCGGATTGGCCAGCCGAATGTACCGGCGCACACTGTCGCGGTTTCGCGGATCCGTGGCGAGGCCCAGAACGCCGAGCAGCGCGTCCTCGTCTTTCCCCATCCTCGCCTGCTCAACTCCAAAGGTATCCCGCAAAGACTGGGGGGTAACACTGCGCTTCAGCCCGGCGGCCCGCACGAGGCGGTGGAGCATGGCGTTTATCGCTTGCGGCAACACGGCGAAGATCCGCTCGTCGTCCCCTAACTCTAGTTTCTCCAGCGCCGCGCTGAGCCGGGCGTCGGCGAGGAGTCTGCGTTCCTTGTGCCGCCATCGGGGATCATCGTAGCTGATGTAGATCACCGGGGCATCGGGAACGGAGAGGTCGATGTGCTGCCGGCGGAGGTTGAGGACTTCAGTTCGGTTGAATCCCAGTTCAAGCAGCAGGTAGACCAGCACAAAGCTGCGCGGCCCGTCCGCCTCGGCTGCCGCCAGGAGCTCTGCGCGCTCCGTGGTGAAGAGGGGAACGGGGGTCTTCAGGTTGATGCGCTCAGGGTAGAACGCCTCGGTAGGGTCGCGGGCGAGCACGTGCTTTGTCTTGACCACGAACGAAAAGAACTCACGAACGGAGGTGAGTCGACGCTTTCGCGTGCTCCGCTGCTTCGCACCTTCGAGATACGCGCCGATGTCTTTGGCGGTAATTGAGCGGAGCGGCTTCGTGCCAACCTGGGCGTGGAGCACCGCCAGATCGTTGGTGTAAGCCGACACCGTGTTTGGCGGGTGGCCGCGCGTCTCCAGTTCAAGCCGATACCACCAGCGAGCCTGGTCCAGCGTGCTGTCAGCCGTCAGCGCGTCCGGCGTCGTTAGCGTCGGGGACGGGCGCGGCCTGCCCTCCTGTTCAAAGAGCGCCAGTTGAATCGCTTGCACATCGGCTGCCGCTGGCACCACCGCACCTCCCAGGGTCGTGGCTTGAGGATTAGGAAACGGGAACCTCGACCCGCTCCTCCTCGAACTGAGCCTCGCTTCGACGGAGCTCCAGCTCCCAGGACAAAATAAGCCCGGCGAGCGCGACGATGGCAGCGACGGTGATCGCACCGATGATCGCCAGTACGCGTTCCACAATCTTCATGAACATCTCCTTTTCGAATGGTCGGGAACCCCGGTGAATTACTTGCCCGTATTATACTCACCAGCGTCTCGCCTTCCAAGTAGCCGGCGCGGCGCGTCTTGGCCCGAGTGCAGGGCGTGTACTTCGCTGGCGTGCGTTAGGACCGAACACAGAGACGTATTTGAAACGCGCGCTTCGGCCCTTGACACCCCCTGGTCGGAGCACTATACTAACAGGGTCGCACCTGCGACAACGACGCGGGATGGAGCAGAGGCAGCTCGTCGGGCTCATAACCCGAAGGTCGTGGGTTCGAATCCCACTCCCGCTACCACATGGGCCTCCTCACCTTGAGCGAGGCCCTAACCCGTTAAGTCGCTCCACGTTATATTGACCCGATCTCCAATGCGCCGGTATACTTGGGCTGCAGCGGCGAGGTAGCTCAGCGGTAGAGCAGGGGATTCATAAGCCCTTGGTCGTGAGTTCGATCCTCACCCTCGCCACCGTATCGATGTCCAGATCGAAGATCCAGCCCATGAGGTTTGGATGCCTGCTTCCGACCCACTCCTACAGCGCCTCCAACAGACCGCCGCGGCCCAACTCTTGGCAATTCGTGGTCAGGTCGTTCTGGTTGGCCTAAGTGGCGGCGCTGACTCCGTAGCTCTCCTGCATGTTCTAACGGTGCTGCGCGCGCAACTGGACCTGACGCTACACGCCGCGCACTTCGATCATGGGCTGCGCAGAGGCAGCAATAGTGAGGCGGGTGCTCTACGTACATGGACCGAGACGCTTGGTGTTTCCCTGACCGCTGGGAGCGCCGATGTTCATAAAATCGCTCGCGAGAAGCACTGGTCGCTGGAGGCAGCAGCGCGTGAGGCGCGCTACGCCTTTTTCGCCGACACAGCCCGCTCGCTCGATGCCGTTGTGGTGGTGGCCCACAATCAGAATGACCAGGCAGAAACGGTGCTGCTGAACCTGGCGCGCGGCGCGGGAATCACCGGAGCCGCCGGCATGCGGCCCGTGACGATCCTGCCCTCCGCCCCCGACATCGTGCTAGTGCGCCCGTTTCTGTCGATTGCTGCGGTAGAGGTCCGTGCCTGCTGCGCGCGCAACGAACTGCCGGTACTGGAGGATCCGACCAATCACTCAATGGATTTTGCGCGGAACCGGGTCCGCCGTTTTGTTGTGCCCGCGCTCGAAGAAGTCAATGCCAAGGCTGCCGAAAACCTTGCGCACGCTGCTGAAGCACTCCGTGGTGATGAGGAGGCGCTCGACAGGGTCGGCGCTGAACTATACGCTCGCACCGCCGAGATATATGAGTCCGTTGTGTTCCTCGATGTTCTCGTCCTAAGCACGGCGCCTCGTGCGGTGCAACTGCGCACGCTCCGGCTCGCCGTTCGGCACATCGCGGGCCAGTTGGAGGGGCTCGAACGCACCCACCTGCTGGCTCTGATCGCTCTGGCCGGTGATGGTGGCGGGGGGCGGACGCTGCACCTGCCCGCCGGGCTTCGCGCACTGCGCTGTGCCGACCGCCTTAGCCTCTGGATTGGTGATTTCCCGGAGCAGAGGTTTTATCCCCTGCCACTGCTGGAGGGCGCAGATGGTGGCCCAGCCCGATTGACGGCGGGCTGGATCTGGTCAGTAACGCCAGGTCGCTGTTCTTACCCGACGGAAGAGCCCGGTCAACCCTTGCACGAGCACGTGCGCTACACCGAAGAACCGCTTGCCCTGCGCGCAGCGCGAGCGGGAGAGACGTTCCGACCGCTGGGCATGCCGAATCGAAAGCGCGTGGCGGACTTTCTGGCCGATCATAAAGTGCCGCCGTTCCTGCGAAAGCGAGTGCCGTTGCTGACGGCCGCAGACGAGCCCGCGTGGCTTATCGGCTGGCGCATCGATGACCGATGGAAGTTGCACAGGCGCGACGAACCGTTTGTCTGCCTGCGGTGCACCCAAGCAGCGCAAACCGATAGCACGTTGCATATATGATGGCGTCGTGATTGACGCTCCCCGCGGGTCGGGGTATAATCCTCTGAGGGTCATTCTCGACCCGTCTCCATTCTACCCTGATTCTGGGAGGCCCTATGGGTGAACGAAAGATATGGCGGAACAGCCTTGTGTGGCTGGTCCTCGCGGTGGTCCTGCTCACCGTGTGGCTGACGCTCGTGCGCGGCGCGAGTAAGAAGACCGAGGAAATCAGCATCTCCCAGGTCATCCAGGAAGTCAAGAGCGGGAAGATCGAGACGATCCGAACCCAGCAGGGCAGCGCCGATATCACGCTAGTATATTCGGACGAAAGCGAGAAGCAATCACGACTCGATGGCAATGACCAGTCAATCACCGCGCTCTTGGCCGCAAACGGGGAAGACCTCGCTGATGGTCAGCCGCGCATTGATGTTAAGGGCGCCTCGTCGTGGGGCAACTGGATCGGCGCGTTCGGCTTTCTGCTGCCGACGCTGTTTCTGATCGGCATTTTTGTCTTTATGATGCGTCAGGCGCAGGGTTCGAACAACCAGGCACTCTCGTTCGGCAAGAGCCGCGCCCGCTTGTTCAGTGGCAACAAGCCGACAGTGCGCTTCGATGATGTTGCCGGGGTGCAGGAGGCAAAGGAGGAGCTCGCCGAGGTGGTGGAGTTCCTGAAGTTTCCAGAGAAGTTCGCCTCGCTCGGCGCGCGTATTCCCCGCGGCGTCCTGCTGGTAGGACCGCCAGGCACCGGCAAGACGCTCCTTAGCCGCGCGGTTGCGGGGGAAGCCGGGGTGCCGTTCTTTAGCATCTCCGGGTCGGAGTTTGTTGAGATGTTTGTTGGCGTCGGCGCGTCCCGCGTTCGCGACCTGTTTGACCAGGCGAAGCGCAACGCTCCGTGTATCGTGTTTGTGGACGAGATTGATGCGGTCGGTCGGCAGCGTGGCGCAGGGCTTGGCGGGAGTCACGACGAGCGGGAGCAGACGCTGAACCAGATCCTCGTGGAGATGGATGGCTTCGATACCAATACCAACGTGATCGTGATCGCGGCGACGAACCGGCCGGACGTGCTCGACCCCGCGCTCCTGCGCCCAGGCCGCTTCGACCGGCAAGTCATCCTCGACCGCCCAGACGTTCAGGGCCGGGTGGAGATCCTCAAGGTCCACACGAAGGGCAAGCCCATCGAGACCGATGTGTCGCTCCAGACGCTCGCGAAGGTAACCGCAGGCTTCTCTGGTGCCGATCTGGAAAACACCGTCAATGAAGGCGCGATCCTCGCCGCGCGCCGGGGTCACAAAATGATCTCCAACCTTGACCTCGAGGACGCGATCGATCGTGTCGTTGCCGGACCGGAGCGCAAGAGCCGCATTATCACGGAGCGCGAGAAGTATGTCACCGCCTATCACGAGGCAGGACACGCGGTGACCGCCCGGATGCTCGCGAACGTTGACCCCTTGCACAAGATCACGATCGTTGCACGGGGGATGATGGGCGGGTACACCCGTGTGCTGCCCACCGAGGACCGGCACCTGATGACCAAGAGTCAGTTCGAGGACAGCTTGGTGTTCGCCCTGGGGGGCCGGGTTGCGGAGCAACTCGTGTTCGAGGAGATCAGCACTGGCGCGCAGAACGACATTCAACAGGTGACCAATATCGCCCGCAAGATGGTGACGGAATACGGGATGAGCGAGAGCCTTGGACCAGTCGCGCTCGGTCATAAGGAGGAGCTGGTCTTCCTGGGCCGTGAGATCAGCGAGCAACGCAACTATAGCGACGAGATTGCGGTCAAGATTGATCAGGAAATCCGCAAGCTGATCGACACCGCCTATCAGCGGGCGACGGACATTCTGACCGCGCACAAAGACAAACTCATCGCGATGGCGAATCTGCTGGTCGAGAAGGAAACGATCACCGGTGCGGATGTCGAGGCGCTCTTCGACTCGCCTCGGCCCGAACCGCGCAACGTGCCGATCCCGGGCCGCGCCGACGGTGCGACGATCAAGCCACAGGAGGAGGACAAGCTCCACGGTCTTCCCGACCTTTCTGGTGGACTCGCCCCGGCGTAACAGCGTAGCGCAAGGTTGGGGAGGGGCGATCCGAATCGTCTCTCCCCTTTTCGTTTCCCAGCTTGAGACTCGACAAAGCGATTTTCGGGAGGTACAGGAATGGCAAAAAGGTTGATGCGTTCCAGCGAATCGCCGCAGAAGGGACAGCGCCGGAACGGTATACTGCGTCTGCTGATGTCGCTGCGGCTCATGCGCTCGCAGATGAAACGCAGCGGCAAGATGGATGGCTTGGCATATGCTGCTGCCCTGGTGTCCGCAGTACGCACGTACCGGGGGGAGAAGGGGAAGCAGCGCAACGCGGAGGCAGGCGAGCGGACGACGCTGCTGGAACTGCTCGGTGGCTGAGAGCTGCCTCTTCTGCCGGATCGTTGGGGGTGAGATCCCCGCCGAGGAGGTTTTTCGGACGGAGGACGTGCTCGCCTTTCGGGACATAAGTCCCGTCGCGCCCGTTCACGTGCTCGTCGTCCCGCTCGTCCATCACGACTCGCTCAGCCAACTCGAGGACGCGGAGCTCGCCGGGAAGCTGCTGCTTGCGGCTGTGGAGGCCGCGCGATGCGAGAATCTGCTGGAAACGGGATACCGTGTGGTCCTCAACACCGGGCGGGATGCCGGTCAGAGTGTCGGGCACATCCACGCGCACGTCCTGGGTGGCAGGGCGCTTGAGTGGCCACCCGGCTGATTT